>NZ_JAKDLJ010000025.1 GCF_030452865.1 Pseudorhodobacter sp. | reverse complement strand
GGGGAAAAAACCCAAGTCCTTCCATTAGCCGAAGTTCATAATGCGAAAACCGAGCAGGATTCCAGTTCGACCTATTTGACCAAGATATTGACGCGCCCGATATTGGTGCGCAACGATGGCACGATACTGCCGCTGTCCAACATCTATGAGTCGGGCACTGGGGCAAAGGGTCTTGTCCTTTCGATCAACACCTGGCTGAAACCACGCAAAGGTTGACACTGCTTCACCAACCCCGTATTGCCCGCTCAATTCCCCGGAGGTGTGATGCTTCCGGTCCCAAGGCTTTTGCCGGGATCGCCATTCGTCAGCGCGTTGCGCCCACGGATGCCGCCTTGCATTGGTTTTTCGCCGCCGGTGCCCATATCGGTCATTTGCAACCGCCTCAGGAGGGCAGCCCATGTTCGAGAATCTTTCGGAACGTCTTGGCGGTGTCTTTGATCGGCTGACCAAGCAAGGCGCGTTGTCGGAAGATGACGTTGCAACCGCCCTGCGCGAAGTGCGCGTGGCCCTGCTGGAGGCTGACGTTTCGCTGCCCGTGGCACGCGATTTCGTGAAGCGGGTGCAGGCCAAGGCGGCGGGCCAGCATGTCACCAGATCGGTGACGCCGGGGCAGCAAGTCGTCAAGATCGTGCATGACGAATTGATCAAGGTGCTGGCGGGCGATGAGCCGCCGGAAGCGTTGAAAATCGACAACCCGCCGGCGACGATCCTGATGGTGGGTTTGCAAGGGTCGGGCAAGACCACGACCACCGCGAAATTGGCCAAACGCTTGAAGGATCGGCAAGGCAAGCGGGTGCTGATCGCCTCGCTTGACACCAACCGCCCGGCCGCGATGGAACAATTGGCGATTCTGGGCAGCCAGATCGGCGTTGACAGCCTGCCGATTGTCAAAGGCGAGTCGGCGGTGCAGATCGCCAAGCGCGCCAAGACCCAGGCCGCGATGGGCGGCTATGATGTGGTGTTCCTCGATACCGCCGGTCGTTTGCACATCGACCAGGTGTTGATGGATGAAATCCAGGCGGTGCGCGACATTGCGCAACCGCGCGAAACGCTGCTGGTGGTCGATGGCTTGACCGGCCAGGACGCGGTGAATGTCGCGACAGAATTTGACGGCAAGGTTGGCATCTCCGGCGTAGTCCTGACGCGGATGGACGGCGACGGGCGCGGCGGCGCGGCGCTCTCGATGCGGGCGGTGACCGGCAAGCCGATCCGTTTCGTCGGGCTTGGCGAAAAGATGGATGCGCTGGAAACCTTTGAAGCGGAGCGTGTCGCGGGCCGCATCTTGGGCATGGGCGATATCGTCGCACTGGTTGAAAAAGCGCAGGAGACGTTTGAGGCCGAAGCCGCCGAACGCATGGCCAAGCGCTTTGCCAAGGGTCTCTTCAACATGAACGACCTCAAGGGCCAGCTTGAGCAGATGATGAAAATGGGCGGCATGCAGGGCTTGATGGGCATGATGCCGGGCATGGGCAAAATGGCCAAACAAGCCGAGGCTGCCGGGTTTGACGACAAGATGCTGCGCCGCCAGATCGCGCTGATCAATTCGATGACCAAGAAGGAACGCGCCAACCCTGACCTGCTGGCCGCCTCCCGCAAGAAGCGGATTGCAGCGGGGGCAGGGCTGGAGGTTCAGGAGCTGAACCGTTTGCTGAAACAGCACAAGCAAATGGCCGATATGATGAAGAAGATGGGCAAGGGCGGCGGCATGAAAGCCGCCATCAAGCAGATGATGGGCGGCAAAGGCATGCCGGACCCGTCGAAGATGACGCCCGAGCAGATGGAAGAAGCGGCGCGCGGCATGAAGCAAGGGCTCGGCATGGGGCGCGGCGGTTTTCCCGGCATGGGTGGCGGAATGGCCCTGCCGCCGGGGCTGTCGGGGTTGATGAAAAAGAAATGATCATGACCCTCGATTTTCCTCCGAAAAATCACGATGCGCCGTCGAGCGCGCCCGCGCCAGTGATCGCTGCTGATCTGGTGGGTTTCTGGGGTGTTTCTGGGGTATTCCCAGAGTGTTCATCTTTCGGAAAGGTTTGGCGATGACCTCTGGTATGAATACCGATGCAAACCGTGCGCAGGCGCTGTTGAAAGAGCATCGCGACAGCATCGACCGGCTGGACGCGATACTGGTGTACACGCTCGCCGAACGCTTCAAGCAGACGCAGGCGGTGGGTAAGCTGAAAGCCGAGCACGACCTGCCACCAAGCGATCCAAGCCGCGAGGCGCGTCAGATCGAGCGGTTGGAATCGCTGTCCAAGGAGGCCGATCTCGACCCTGAATTTGCCAAGAAATTCCTGACCTTCATCATTTCAGAAGTGATCAGGCATCACGAGAAGTTGCAGAAATAACCAAACAACGGTGGGTTTCATCCACCCTACACCAAACCCGAAGGAGACTTTACGATGTCCATGAAAATCCGTCTTGCCCGTGGTGGGTCCAAGAAGCGCCCGCATTATTCCATCGTTGCCACCGACAGCCGCATGCCGCGCGATGGCCGCTTCCTTGAAAAGCTGGGCACCTATAACCCATTGTTGGCAAAGGATTCCGAAGACCGCGTGAAGATGAATATCGAACGTGTGCAATATTGGCTGGGTCAGGGCGCGCAGCCGACTGACCGCGTTGCGCGTTTTCTGGAAGCGGCTGGCGTTCGTGAAAAGACCGTGCGCAACAACCCCAAAGCCGCAGTCCCCGGCAAGCGCATGACCGAACTGACCGCCAAGAAAGCTGCCCGTAATGCGGCCCCGGCCGAAGCGGCCCCGGTCGAAGCTGCGGCTGACGCGGAATAAGCTGCGGCTTGCCTTTGCACAAACCCGGTATTCCCCGGCGTTTCGCGATGGCCTGCCCGATCTGCTGTGGCAGTGGCGCGCGCGTTGTGCCGATGCCGCAGCAAAGCCGAAAGGCAGCGGTTGCCAATCGCTGCCTTTCGCCATTCTGCCTGATCCGGGTCTTTGGCCTGCGATCTTTCTGGTCCAAGGACTCGGAAGACTGCGCGTTGGGTCTGCTCAAGTTGGCCTGAGGTCGGGGCAAGCCCCTTGGCTCCGAACGCTTCCGGCGGAAAAAAGCGCAGCCCATATTTCACTATGGAGCATTGTCGATGGTAAAACCTGATCCCGAAAAATGGTTGTGCGTTGGCGCAATTTCAGGCGCTTACGGCGTCAAGGGGGAGGTGCGGTTGAAAAGTTTCTGCGCCGAACCGACCGCGATTGCCGATTACGGCCCACTGTTCAGTGAAGACGGGTTGCGCAGTTTCAAGATCACGCTGACGCGCCCTGTTTCGGGCGGTCTGGGTGCGCGCCTTTCCGGTGTTGCCACAAAGGAGGAGGCAGACGCTCTGCGTGGTCAAAGCCTTTACGTTGGCCGTGACAAACTGCCGTCGCTGCCGGATGATGAGTTTTACCATACCGATCTGATCGGGTTGGAGGCGCGCGATACCGGCGGCGCGGTCCTTGGCAAGGTCATCGCCGTGCACAATCACGGCGCGGGCGATCTGCTGGAAATAGGCACGGCAGCCGGGTCGATCCTGCTGGCGTTCAGCCTTGCGACGGTGCCGACCGTTGATCTGGCGGCGGGGCGGATTGTCGTCGATCTGCCGGAAGGGCTGGACTAAACGCCCTTCTGGCGTAATTGTGGCGGCATCCATGTCGGCCTTATCAAACAGATCGGGGGAAAAGGTGCAAAATCGACAACGAACGCTGATGGCAGTCACGGCATTGCTGTATTTCGGGCCGTTGCTGGCCGGGCTCGCCGGGTTTGGCTGGGCCATTGTTCCGGTGTTTGCCGCGATCTTCATGCTGTGGCTGGTCATCATCCGCCCGCAGGATTTCCCACGCAGCGTGCATGATTGGGCGCGGCCAGAGGCGCTGGTGGCGTTTGCCGCGCGCGCCGCCGTTCAACTGTTGCTGGTGGTGATGTGCTTCGGTATCGGGCGCGGGATCGGCGGCGTGATGGGTAGCCTGCCATCCATTCCCACCATGTTGCCGATTGCGATCTCCTTCCTGTCGATCCCGCTGGCGCGGATGGTCTGGAACCCGTGGGAAGCGCAGGCGATGGATAACCTTTTGGATGATGCCTTGACGAAAATAGAGACCGGCAAATTGCAAGGCGGTGATCGCGCCTATGGCGAGGCGGTTCTGGCACCGTTGAACGGCCTTTCCGATAACGTCACCGAGGCGGAGTTGCAGGACCACCTGACGGCACTTCGGGCGTTGGTGGATGAGGGAGTCACCTATGATATTCTTGTCGAACTCGTTGAATCGGGCAAGGCGTCGCTGGCAGTAAAGCGGGCGCTGATGCTGCTTGGCTCTGACGCCGGCGCGCTGGAGCGGATGCAGCGACAGGAAGTTCCGGTGCGGGTATTGCAGGTATTGCGCGATGCGCCTGCGCTGGTGTCGCAAATGGCCGGGCGTTTGACCGACGCCTTGGAGCGGGATCCGGAGCTGTGGCATGATCTGCCGAATGTCAGCTTTCTCGAAGGTCTTCGCGTTTCGGCGCCCGATGCGTCGCAGGCGCTTGACGCGCTGATGGCAGAGGTGATCGCGCAAGCCCCCGGCGCTTGAGAGTCCCCTTTCGCGCCGCCGCATTCCGCGCTATCGAGCGGGCATGAGCGATGAAATCCCAAAATCGGCACCGCCAAAGCCGAAATCGCATGGCCGCCTGTCGGTGCAGGCCAGCCTGACGCCGCGCGACCTGATGGCTGATTTGCGGGTTGCGGGTGCGTGGCGGGCCAAAGTCATCACGCTGTTTCCCGAAGCCTTCCCCGGTGTTCTGGGCCTGTCGCTGACCGGCAAGGCGCTGGACCTCGGGCTTTGGGCCTTGGAAACCATTGACCTTCGCGGCTTCGGTTTGGGCCGTCACAAGAATGTCGACGACACGCCAGCGGGTGGTGGCGCGGGCATGGTCCTGCGCGCCGATGTGCTTGGCCCGGCGTTGGAAACTGCCGCCTATGGCACGCCGCAGGATCGGGGAGCGTGGCCAGTGATCTACCTTTCCCCGCGCGGCAAACCCTTGGATCAGGCGATGGCGCGGCGCTTTGCAGCGGGTTCGGGGGTGACCCTGCTTTGCGGTCGGTTTGAGGGCGTGGATGAGCGGGTGCTGGAACACTACGGGGTGGAGGAAGTGTCGCTCGGGGATTTCGTCCTGACGGGGGGGGAGATTGCGGCGATGGCGTTGCTCGACGCCACCGTACGGCTGTTGCCGAATGTGCTGGGCAACCAAGCTTCCACCGAGGAGGAAAGTTTTTCGGTGGGGCTGCTGGAGCATCCGCAATATACCAAACCCGCGGAATGGATGGGCCGCGCAATTCCCGATGTGCTGCAATCGGGTCATCACGGCAAGATCGCCGAATGGCGGCAAGCGCAGTCCGAAGCCATCACCAGGGCGCGCAGGCCGGATCTCTGGGCGCAGCGGGAAAAGCGCAAAACCTGATCCTGCGTCACCGATGCTTGAGAACCCGCGCCCCGCGCGTTATGGGAACCCCAGCCGCAACAAAGGGGCAGCGCCATGCCAGTTTTCCTGTCCACCGCCGATCCCGACTTTGAGGCCCGTTTCGTGGGGCTTCTCGGGGCCAAACGGGAAGAAAGTGTGGATGTCGACGCCGCCGTTGCCGCGATCATCGCAGATGTGCGCCAGCGCGGCGATGCCGCCGTTCTGGAACTGACGGCGCGATTTGACCGACTGCAATTGACACCGGAAACCATGCGCTTTTCAGCGGCGGAAATGGCGGCGGAATGTGCGAAGGTGTCCGCCGAGGATCGCGCGGCGCTGGGCCTCGCCGCTGCGCGCATCCGCGACTATCACAGCCGCCAAATCCCTGAAGACGCGATGTGGGAGGATTCCACCGGCGCGCGTCTTGGTTGGCGCTGGACCCCGGTTTCTGCCGCAGGGCTCTATGTGCCGGGGGGGCTGGCAAGCTACCCGTCCTCGGTCCTGATGAACGCGATTCCGGCGCAGGTCGCGGGGGTGGGCCGCTTGGCGATCTGTTGCCCGACGCCGGACGGTGTGGTCAACCCGCTGGTTCTGCTGGCGGCAGAGATTGCCGGGGTGACAGAGGTTTACCGCATCGGTGGCGCGCAGGCGATTGCGGCTCTGGCCTATGGCACTGCGACCATTGCGTCGGTCGATAAGATCACCGGGCCGGGCAATGCCTATGTCGCGGCGGCCAAGCGCCGGGTGTTTGGTCGGGTGGGGATTGATATGATCGCAGGGCCATCGGAAATTCTGGTGATCGCCGACCGTGACAATGACCCCGACTGGATCGCGCTCGACCTGTTAAGCCAAGCCGAACATGACGAAAGCGCGCAGAGCATCTTGGTGACAGATGACGCAGGTTTCGGGCAGGCCGTGGCGCAAGCGGTTGAAATGCGACTGAAAACACTGGAACGACGCGCGATTGCGGGGGCGAGTTGGCAGGCCAACGGCGCGGTAATCGTGACCCGCGATCTGGCCGAGGCGGCAGCACTTTCCAACCGCGTTGCCCCTGAACATCTGGAACTTTGCGTGGCCGATCCGGAGGCACTGAGCCAGAAAATCACCCATGCCGGCGCGATTTTCCTTGGCCAATACACGCCCGAAGCCATTGGCGACTATATCGGCGGGCCGAACCATGTGTTGCCGACCGCGCGTTCGGCTCGGTTTTCCAGCGGGCTTTCGGTGCTGGATTTCATGAAACGCACCACCTTGGCACAGATGACCCCAGCGGCGCTGCGCGCCATCGGCCCTGCCGCCGCGCGGCTTGCGCGGTCGGAAAACTTGCAGGCGCACGGCCTTTCGGTTCAGGCGCGGCTTGACAGATTGAACGACTAAGCCCTTGCACCCTTCATCGCAAAAGGCCATCAACCCCTATCTGACCAGACGGAAAATGACCGATGAGCTGTATCTGCCATATCGAAATAGATGACACCGGATTGCGCGCCCCAACGCCCCAGATCGAGCAGGAGCGCAAGGTCGCGATTTTCGATCTGTTGGAAGACAACAGTTTCGCCCTTCCCGCGCGTGACGGCAAACCGGTGCCGGATGGGCCGTACCGGCTTGGCCTCTCGATCCGCGAAGGACGGCTGGTGTTTGATATCGCCACCGAAGCTGCGGAAAGAGTAGGGGAATTCCATCTGTCGCTTGGACCCTTCCGGCAGGTGGTGAAAGATTATTTCCAGATTTGCGAAAGCTATTTCGAAGCGGTGAAACGCTTGCCGCCAAGCCAGATCGAAGCGATCGACATGGCCCGGCGCGGCATTCACAACGAAGGCGCGCGCGTGTTGCAAGAACGCCTGGAAAACAAGGCAGAGGTCGATATCGACACCGCGCGCCGCCTGTTCACCCTGATTTGCGTGCTGCACTGGGGGTGACGGTGGCCGATTTTCCACAGTCGGTGCTGTTTTGCTGCGACCATAACGCAGTCCGCTCTCCCATGGCGGAAGGGTTGATGAAAAAGCTATATGGCCAGCGCGCCTATGTGCAATCGGCAGGCGTCAAGAATGACATGGAGATTGACGGCTTTTCCGTCGCAGTCTGTCAGGAGCTGGAAGTGGAGATCTCGCGCCACCGCAGCCGATCCTTTGAGGAAATGCAGGAATGGGGCGATGATCTGTCGCAATTTGACCTGATCATCGCGCTGTCGCCCGCCAGCCAGCGCATGGCGCAGGAATTGACGCGCTTTCATCATCTGGAAGTCGAATACTGGCCGATCATGGATCCGACCGGCCTTGCCGATACCCGCGACGCGAAACTGGCGCTCTATCGTCAGACCCGCGACCAGATCCGCAGCCGGATGCTGGACCGCTTCGGGCCGCCGCTGGAGGATGCTGCGGCAGCGAAGGTTTGAGCCGCGCTGCCCATCAGCCGCATCGATGCCGCTGCGCCGCCCCTTGACCATCGCGGCGGTAAAGCCGACATCAGGGGGGACAGGAAAAGGAAGCACCCCGATGACCAACCATGACGTGACAGCAACAGAGTTCTTGCAAAAGCGGCGTTCGGTTCCGGCCAAGATGCTTGGTTTGCCAGTGCCAGACGAGGCGGCGCTGCGACCGATCCTGACCGCTGCAATGCGGGTGCCAGACCATGGCAAGCTGGAGCCCTGGCGCTTTGTCGTGGTGCAAGGGCCGGCAATGGCGCGGCTTGCAGCGTTGGCGCACAGACGCGCCGCCGATCTTGGGCTTGATGCCGAACAATCGGCCAAGGGTGCCTCGCAATATGAAGCCGGCCATCTGGCGGTTGTCGTCGTCTTCAGCCCGAAACCCTCCGAAAAGGCACCGCCTGCCGAACAGTTACTGTCCACCGGGGCGGCTTGCGTGTCACTGCTCAATGCGGCGCTGGCCGCAGGCTGGGGCGCGAACTGGCTGACCGGATGGACCGCGCATGACCGCGGTTTCGCGGAGGAGGGGCTTGGCCTTGCGCCGGAAGAATCCGTCGCCGGAGTTATCCATATCGGCACTGCGGCGAAAACGCCGCCCGAAAGGCCGCGCCCCGACCCGGACGCATTGGTGCAATGGGTCAGTGAATGATCTTCGGTGACTTTTTCAAGGCACTGGCGCAGCTTTCAGACCGCCGTTTCCGCCGGGTTCTGTTCTGGGGTGTCGGGCTGACGCTCGCCTTGCTCGTCGGGGTTTACGCGCTGTTTCTATGGGCCGTGCAGGCCTTCACGCCGGAGGTCATCACAATTCCGTTCGTTGGTCCGGTGTCTGGCCTGCACAGCTTGCTGAGTTGGGGATCTGCGCTGTTCATGGTCGGGTTGTCGGTGTTCCTGATGATGCCCGTTGCCTCGGCTTTCACGTCATTCTTTCTGGACGATGTGGCGCAGGCGGTGGAGGATCGACATTACCCCGGCTTGCCCCTTGCGCGTAAGCAGGGCTTTGGTGACGCCGCGATTGATACGCTGAATTTCTTCGCGCTGCTGGTCACGGTGAACGTGTTTGCGCTGATCCTTTACGCTTTTGCCGGGCCGTTCATTCCGGTGGTGTTCTGGGCGGTGAACGGGCTTTTGCTCGGGCGGGAGTATTTTACCCTTGTCGCCGCACGCCGATTGGGGCGGCCACAGGCGAAAGCCCTGCGCAAGCGCCATTGGCTGACAGTGTGGTGGGCGGGTGCGCTGATGGCGGCACCGCTTTCCATCCCCATCGTGAATCTGTTGATCCCGGTTCTGGGGGCCGCCACATTTACCCATTTGTTCCACCGGTTGAACCAACCGGACGCTCAGGGCCGGTAAAGCCCGCCGCCTGCCGGGTGCATCCGGTTCATCACGTCAATATCGCGGATGGTAATGACACCGGACAGGATCACGCCGACGATGATCGCCCAGATCACTGTTGCTGCAATCGTGGTGGTGATCGCCTTGCGCTTGATGACATAGCCCGCAGGCGCGCCCGCAGGTGTGCCGGGGACTACCTTGCCGCTTTCGGCCTGCGAGGTGACGCGCAGCGGCAGCACGATGAAAAACACCATGAACCATGTTACGGCATAAACGACGAAAATGCTGGCGATGCTCATACCTGTTCCAATTCTACCAGACAGCCGTTGAAATCCTTCGGGTGCAGGAACAAGACCGGCTTGCCATGGGCGCCGATCTTTGGCTCCCCACTGCCGAGAACCCGCGCGCCGCTGGCCCTCAAGCGGTCACGCGCGGCCAGAATATCCGGCACCTCATAACAGATGTGATGAATGCCGCCCGCCGGGTTCTTTTCCAGAAAGCCCGCGATGGGGGAATTTGCGCCCAAGGGAAACAGCAATTCGATCTTGGTATTCGGCAAGGTGATGAAAACCACGGTAACGCCGTGATCCGGCTCATCTTGCTTCGGACCGACAGTTGCCCCCAGCGTATCGCGATACTGTCCCACGGCGGCGTCAAGGTCCGGCACGGCAATGGCCACATGGTTCAGGCGTCCGATCATCTTTTTCGCTCCGTCGTTGGCGTCTTGCGCCCCGTATATGCGGCGGGGACGCGCGAAGGGCAAGGGGACGCGCCGCCGCAGGGAGGTGTGTAAATCCGCCGTCGACGTGGCAATCTTCATCCCGCGTTAACGTCTGGGGCGCCAGTATGGCCATGTGCCCCATTTGCGGAGGATGCCCCATGCCGATGCCCGATCCGCAAGGCCTGCCCGAAGGTCCGGGATTTATCGCAGCCCCGATCGCGGGGCGATTGCCGTTGACGGGGATCACCGTGCTCGCGGTGGAGGATAGTCGCTTCGCGGCGGAGGCGCTGCGCCTGCTGTGCCAGCGTAGCGGTGCGCGTTTGCGGCGGGTGGAAACGCTCGAAGCCGCGCGCAACTACCTTGCCAGTCACCGCCCCGATGTCGTGCTGGTGGATCTGGGGCTTCCCGATGGCAATGGCGCCGAACTGATCCGGGCGCTGACGCTCTATGATGCCTCAGCCAGTGTGGTGCTGGCGATCAGCGGCGATCCCGACGGTTGGGAACTTGCGGTACGGGCAGGGGCGGCAGGGTTTCTGCAAAAGCCGCTGGAAAGCCTTGCGGCGTTTCAGCAAACGCTGCTGGCGCATCTGTGCAACTATCCGCGCGGGCCTTTGCCCGAAGGTGACCCCGTCATTCGCCCTGACCGGCAGGCGCTGCACGATGATTTGCGCCACGCCGCCAGAATGATCACCGAGGGGGGTGAAAACGATGGCAGCTATGTCGCTCGCTTCGTGCAGGGGATCGCCCGAAGCTGCCATGACACTGCTCTGGAAGGCACAGCACAGGCGGCGGGCAGGTCGGCCGAGGGACTTGGGCGCTTGTCAGACGCATTGGCGCAACGATTGCGACACGGCCGGGGACCGTTCGGACGGGATTGAGGGGCGATGTTCAGACGCAGGCTCGTGACAGCCCCGGCCGCATTGCCCCTGCACCCCGGTTAGGGATTCATGCCAAGTGCTTCAGCGCCGCAGCGCCGGGTCATCATCAGCGCGCACGAGCTGGGTCAACTCGCTCAGTCGCTCGCGTTGCTTGCCATTCGCGCCAAAGTTCGCCGGGGCGAGCCAGGCAAGAAACGCCTCGCGCAGCGCAGGCCATTCGCCGTCAATCACCGAAAACCAGGCGGTGTCGCGGTTGCGGCCTTTCACCACCGCCGCTTGCCGGAACACCCCTTCGAACGAAAACCCATACCGTTGCGCCGCACGGCGCGAGGCGAGATTGGCAGCGTTGCATTTCCATTCATACCGGCGGTATCCGGCGTCAAACGCCCATTGCATCATCAGGAACATCGCCTCTGTCGCGGTGGCGGATTTTTGCAACTCAGGCGCGATGCAGATATGGCCAACCTCGATTGACCCGGCAGAGGGCGCGATGCGCAGAAAGCTGGCAATGCCGCCACAATGGCCGGTTGTTAGATCGCGCATCACGAAAAAGCGCGGGTCGGTGCCGGAGGCCATCTCCTTGGTCCACCGGTGATAGGCGGCGGCAGAGGTGAACGGCCCGTAAGGCATGTAATCCCACAGCGAATCATGGCCGTCAAAGGCGCGGTGCAGATCGGCGGCATGGTGATCGGCATCCAAGGGCTCCAACCGAAGCCTTGCGCCGATCAGCGGGTCATGGCCGGGAATGGGGGGGGCGACCCATTGTGACAGATCCTTGTACATTCAGGTGCCTTTGTGAAACGGATTTCCTGCGTTTATGACCAGCGCCGGGGAAAACAGCAACTGCGATTTCGCAACGGATATCCGCCCCATTACAGAATCAGCGCCGGGTCATCCCCCATATCCAGCCCCGGAAACACCGCCGTTTCCAACACTTGGCGGTCCAGGCCATAAAGCCCGCGCATCGCCCAGGCCGCCCAGGCGCGCACGTCGCTTGTCGGCATCAGGTCGCGCCGGTCGTAAAGTGCCGCTTCCGACAGGCCGGGCCATTGGCCATACACCTTGCCGCCGCGCAACGCGCCACCCGCCAGAACCATCACGCCACCGGTGCCGTGATCGGTGCCACTGCTGCCGTTTTGCCGCGCGGTGCGGCCAAATTCGGTCATCGCGACAAGGGTTGTGCGGCCCCAAACCTGCGCGCCGACCTGCGCCTGCAAGCGCAGAATGATGCGTTGCAACCGTGACAGCGGTGTCTTGATCGCGCCTTCCTGCCCGCGATGGGTATCCCATCCGGACAGCGAAAACGCCGCAATTCGCGTCGCCCCTGCCAACCGTCCGGCGGCAAAATCGACCAGCGTGTCAATATCTTTCCAGGGCCGATTCTCGCCGGGGTTGAACGGGCCTTTTTCCGGTGCCGCCTGCACCGTATCGCGGCGCGGTTGGCCGGAAAGCTCTGCCGAAAGCGTCATCGCCTCCTCCCCCGCTTCGCGAAACAGGGCGTCATCGTGATAGATGTGGTCGAGCAGCAGATGGCTTTGCGCCGAGAGCACCAGATTGACCTCCGGCGTCCAGTTCCGCGCCGGGCCTTGACCCTCCAGCAGCGGCAGCGCCTCGCGCCCGACGGCATAGGCTGTTTCGGCGCTCAGCCCCGGCACGGCTTGCAGCATCCGGTTGAGCCAGCCATCGCGTTGTGAGCCTATCGCGACATCCATACCGGTCCCCGCCTCCAACAAGCTTTGCCCGTCGAAATGGCTGCGCTTGTCACGGTAAGGGGTTGATGTTGCGTGAACAAAGCCGAGTTGACCCGCCGTCCAAAGCCCTTGCAATCCGCCCAAAGCCGGATGCAGGGCAAAGCGATTCTCCAGCGAGAAGGTGCTATGTGCCAGATCCGGACGCAGTGCCACGAAATCCGGGTCGCCAACGGGTTGCACCACGTCCAGCCCATCCATTCCGCCGCGCAGGATCACCACGATCAGACGGTTTTCGCCAAGCCCCGCGCCTTGCGCCATGGTGACGGTGGACAAAAGCGGATGTGCTGCGGCGGAACATCCCGCCACGGTCAGCCCTTGCAAGAAACGCCTGCGGTCCATGCGGCTACCTCCTGTTGAACGACGGGGACGCCAGCACCAATCCCACGCCTTCGCGGATTGATTCGGCCCGTGCCGCGGCCCAGATCAACGGTTCATCCGCCGCCGTTCCAAGTGCCGTGCGCAGAAAATCCGGTGGCTCGGGCATCGGCACGACCAAGCGGCCCGGCACTTCCATCGCCCAGGCGATGCGCGCGCCAAGGCCTTGGGGCGTGATCCAGTGCTCCGCTTCCTCCGCCCAGCCATCGGGGCCGCTCGGCTTTTGCCAATCCTGCCCCATCAGCGCCATCGGCTGCATGATCATCCGGTTGAACGGTCCGCGCCGCATCTTGCGCAGGTCGTCGCCGGAAAGCCCTAGCGCACGCAGGGCCGCAAGCAGAAAATCCACCGGTTGCCGCGCTTTTTGCAACTGTGGCACCCAGGCCGCAGGGTGCTGCAACATCGCGGCATAAACTGCCATCAGATCGCCTTCGCTCGCCGCGTAGGCTGTTGTCATTGTCGTCACCAAAGCCGGATCGGGGTTGTCAGCGACGAAATGCGTGGCGAGTTTGCGAGCGATGTGATGCGCGGTATCGGGGTGGCGGGCCAGATCCCGCAGCGCCGCTTTGATCGGCGCCAGCCCTTCGCCGGGGTAGGACGTACCAAGCACCGTCTCTGCCCCCGGTTCGGCCCGGTTCTGGTGAAAGACAAAGCCGTCGCGCGCGTTCGCATCCAGTCCCGTCAGCAGCAGCGCCATTTGCCGCACGTCGGATTGCGCGTAATGCCCTCCCACCCCAAGGCTGTGCAGTTCGATCACCTCCCGCCCGAGGTTTTCGTTCAGTCCGCGCCCGCGCTTTTGCCCGAAGGGGGAGTTTGGCCCTACCGACGCGACCTGATCGAGGTAGGACAGCATCGCCGGGTGCAGGGTGGCCGCGATCAGCATGTCCTCAAATCGCCCGGTCAGATGCGGTCTGACCGCATCATGGGTCAGCGTATTCGGAAGCGGGCGTTCCGGCGCGTTGCGCGCCTTGGTGATGAAATGATCGGCCCAGAACGCGGTCAGCCGTTCGCGAAAGCCGTCCGGCGCGTCAATGGCGCGGGCAAATCCGGTGCGGGTGGTGCTGTCGGCCAGCAAAACCGCCTCTTTTGCAACGGCCTCGTAGGTGTCGCGCTGGGTGGGATCCGCGCGAATCATCTTGCGGGCGTCGGCGGCGCGGGCCAGCAGCGGCAGGAGTTCGGCAAACCCAACCGTCGGGTGTTGCGCGGCCATGTTATCGGGTGCCGCCAAAGCCGCGAGCAGCGACTCTGCCCCCGCAGCAGGGTAGGGCTGCGGCAGGCCATAGCCAAAGCGGATCGCGGCAAGGGTCGGGGTGTCAATCATGCGCAGCCTCTTGTCCCGTGACCCTCCCAAGTTAACCGATGCCGGGCCGATTTTCACCCCCCGCGCTGTCACACATGCCGCGAAGTTGATTTCATCGCTGATTTCCGCCGGTTGCGGGGCCGGACTCTGTCAGCGTGCCGGGCGCAACCTGCATCCACACCGGCGCTTTGTGACGCAGGGTGATCCCGGCGATGGTCTCCAACGGTTGACCGGGCAAAAGATGCAGCGTGAACCGCGCAAACACCCTTTCCAGAATATGGGTCGCGATCCGGTTCGCCAGATGCAAGCCGACGCAGCGATGTTGGCCGAGGCCGAACGGCATGTAGCCATCACGCGGGCGCGGCAGACCTTCGACGAAGCGCGAAGGGGCAAACACCTCCGGCTCATGCCAGAAATCGGGGTGGCGGTGCAGCAAATAGGGTGAGATCAGCACCGAACTGCCACGCGGGATCTCAAAACTGCCGATGGTGTCATGCCTTTTCGCCCGCCGTTCGATGACCCAGATCGAGGGGTAAAGTCGGATCGCTTCGGCAAAGATAAGCGCGGGGTCCGATTGCACGCCGCCGCCGGAGGTGCGGATGAACGCCCATGCCACGGCGTTCGCTGTGGTTTCATGGCCCGCCAGCAGCAGCGTGATTGCGGCGTCGCGCAACTCCTTGTCGCTCAACTGCGCCTCACCTTTCGTTCCGTCATGCGCGGCGAGCAGTCGGGTCAGCACGTCATCGGGGCGATGGGCGGCAGCGCGGCGCTTGCTGATCAGATCAAAGACAATCGCGTCGATTTGCGCGACCGCTTGGGTGAATTCAGCGCGGTGGAAGCGGGGCGACAACATCGAGGCATCCGCCGCGGACTCGATGCGCCGCCATGTGTCGGCAAGAATGATTTCCAGCGGCTGGCTGATCCGTTCCGGAGCCACGTCGGAGGAAAACAGGACCCGGATCGCCGTGGCAATGACAAGTTGCATCATTTCCGCTACGATATCGACGCGGCCGGCGCGTTGCCATCGGGCGAGCATCGGTAAAAGCAGGTCATCAATAACCGGGCCGATACCATCAAAGCAGCGCGGTTGAAACGCCGGTTGGATCAGGCGGCGATGGCGCTGCCATGCGCGTTCGTTGGCCGAAAGCAGGCTATCGCCGGTGGTCGCCGCAATCCGGCGGGCGCTGCGCGTAGCCTTGTCATAATTCGCGCCGTTGCGCGACAGCACATGGTCGACATATTCCGGCCGGTTGATCAGATGCGCCGTCACCGGACCGAAGCGGAGCCGCACGATATCGCCATGATCGCGCACGGCACTTGCCAGAAACCCCAGCGAATCCGCTTTGAAATCAGCAAGTGAGCCCCAGACTGCATTGCCTTTTGGCCCCGGAGCTCGGGTCATTTCGGGTAATTGCCTTTGTCAAAACTGCGCGCCCAACGGTCGGCGACAATCGCTTTGGTTGGCGGGTCAAGCTGGGTAAAGTCATTCTTTTCATAGCCGCGTAAAGTGCCGACATAGGCGCGCAGTTTCGGCTCAAATTCCGCGAAGCTATCAAGTGACAGATGGCTGTAGGCGTTGGCGATTTCCCCGACCGGATCGGCCTCCAGCGCGTCAAAGCGAATTTCATGGATGCGATCTTTTGCCACCAGCGGCAGGTCTTCGTAATAGGCGTCATACATCGCCTCATGTCGTTGCAAAATCCCTTCGTCAATGGCGGCAAGGTCGGGCCGTTGCAGGTAGGTGTACCAGCCTGCGGTATCGAAAAAATGGCGTTGGGATTGGAACACGCGGTAGGGGTCGCGGTGGATATGGACGAAACGTGCATCGGGAAACATCTCCAGCAAGGTGCGGATGCGGGCGGTATGAGGTGGTGATTTGATCAGCAACGCGCGCGGATCGTTCAACGAGAGCTTTTTGCAGAATTGCACAAATGCGATTTTCCAGGCCTCAGTCTCCGCCTGATTTACGCCGCGAAATGTCATATAACGATCATAATGCGCCATCCGGCTTGGAAAGCTGATGCCGAGGTAAAGTGAGGTCAATGTCATCAACAGCGGCGCAAACTCATCCTCCTGCGGCGAGGTGAATTTCATCGGCATGTTGTCCATCGGGCGCGTCGCAGGCAGCATCCAGCGCAGGGCGCGGGTGGCGGTGCCTTCGGTGGTCAGGAAAGTGTAGGGGTTCACCACCTGATATGTGTTGGGAAACTGGAATTGCGCGGTATCCTGCGCCAGCAATTCATGCAGATAAGTGGTGCCACTGCGCCAATGGCCCAGCACGAACAGCGGCGGCTTGGTGATTTGTACCCGGTCAATTGCCGCCCCATACCGCCAGCTTTCCAGCGCCGCAAATGCAGAATTTGACAGGCTGGCCAAAGTGATCACCACCGCACGGTGCAGATAGGCGGGAGAGACTTGAAAACCGTTCTGTGTCAGCAGCTTGCACCATTTTCCGAATGTGATCCCGGTCAGGTAGTTATGGCTAATACTCCACTGGTGCTTTAGTCTGTCACCCATCGGTTTTCCTTGCGCTTTGGCGTAATCTCGACATGGTGTGGGGGGAACGGGTCGAAAGTAAAGCCGGAGTTTGGGTGTGACAATTCCTGTCCATGTCATCGGGATGCTGAAAAGGGTGCGCGCACGGTTTGAGGCCGGTCCGCTTAAAGCGCGCATGTTGCCGAGTGATGCCGAATTCACCACGCTCCGCCCGGTGCGCAATGCGACGGCGGCTTCGGTTGCGAAATACTGGACACGTTTGCTGCAAACCGCCTCGCAGGCGGATCAGGACGCGCTGGCCGATCCGCTGACGATGGCAAATCCCGACCGGTTCAGCGCCAATATCGAGAATTTTATCGGCACCGTAAAAATGCCGGTGGGCATCATCGGGCCGTTACGGATCAACGGGTTGAACGCGCATGGTGATTTTCATGTGCCGATGGCGACGACCGAGGCTGCACTTGTCGCCTCTTACGCGCGGGGCGCTTATGCCGCGACGAAATCGGGTGGCATCAGCACGGCCCTGCTTTATGAAGGTGTCATCCGCACCCCCGCTTTCGTGTTTGACAGCCTGCTGGATGCGGGCCTGTTCGTCGAATGGGTGGTGCGCGAGATCAAACCGCTGAAAGCCGCCGCCGAGGCCACCACCCGTTATGGCAAGCTGGTCTCGCTAGAGCCGATGGTGGACAATAACGTGGTGTTTCTGATCTGCCGCTACACAACGGGCGACGCTTCCGGCCAGAACATGGTCACCATAGCGACGAATGCACTATGCGAAATGATTGCCGCGCGTTGTCCGGTGTCGATGAAGGCGTGGTATATCGAAGGGAATTTCTCCGGCGACAAGAAGGCGTCGTTTCTGGGTCTGGTGACGGGCCGCGGGCGCAAGGTCAGCGCCTCGGTCACGCTGCCCGCCGAGGTTGTGCAGCGCACCTTGGGAACAAGCGTGCAGGCGATGCTGGATTATGGTTTGGTCGCCAATCTCGGCTCGCATCTGTCGGGGCAACTCGGGGCGCAGGCACATTTCGCCAACGGTCTGGCGGCGCTTTACATCGCGACCGGGCAGGATGCCGCCTGTGTTGCCGAAAGCGCCATCGGCATCACGCGGATGGAGGCACGGGGGGAGGATCTGTT
>NZ_JAKDLJ010000314.1 GCF_030452865.1 Pseudorhodobacter sp. | reverse complement strand
GGGGATCAGCATGTCGCCAGCCCGGCGGAAATGTTCAAAGCCACCGACCTGCCCGTTATGCATGAACGACCAACGCTTCGAGGTGAAGGGATGGCAATTATTCCGACTGGTCGCGGTGCCGGTGGAAGCACGGACATGGCTCATGAACAGGCCCGACTTCACCTGGGTAATAAGGCTTTTGAGGTTGCAATCCGACCAGGCGGGCGAGACATCGCGAAACTGCCCAGGTTCCAGCCGGGTGTCGTACCAGGCAAGACCAAACCCATCGGCGTTGATCGCGGATTTACATTCCGTCGCGCACTGACTTTGATGGATCAGCGAGTGCTTCGGTCGGCTGACGATATCTTCCAGAAAAATCGGATTGCCGATATAGGCGGCCCAACGACACATGATGTATTCCCTCTGCCCCGCGCAGTCTGATGCCGCGCTTTGATCGTGCCAGCATAGCGCAAAGAAAGGGTTGATACAGGGGGAAAATGTCGGCCGCTATTCAGACTCTTCCAGAACCATCAAATCGCGGATGCTGGCGCCTTTGGCATGGGAAAGTGCCGCTTGATATTCGGCGGAATGGTAACAGGCCACCCCCGCCTCAAGGCTGGGAAAGCGCGCGACGACATTGCGCGCGCGATCATTGCCTTCAAGTTGCACATACCGCCCGCCGCGCGCCAAAAACACGCCACCATGCAGGGCGATCGCTGGCCCGGCGAGCTTGGCATATTTTCCGTAGGCTTCGGCATCCGTCACTTCGACATTTGCAATCCAAAGTGCTGTTGGCATGTTATTTCCCTCCCAAAATAGCTTCGACAGCGGCAATCGCCGCATCCGCGCCGCCAATATCCACGCCGCCCGCTTGTGCCATATCGGGCCGTCCGCCGCCGCCTTTGCCGCCCAAAGCCAGCGCCGCGACCTTGACGATATCCACGGCCGAAAGCCGCTCCGTCAAGTCCGTTGTCACCCCCGCCGCCACCGCAGGTTTCGCCCCGGTATCAGCAATCAACAGAACCACACCGGAACCGATCCGCGCCTTCATCTCATCAATCAGCCCCGGCAAATCCTTGCCGGAAACGCCGGAAAGCACCTGAGCAATCAGCTTTACCCCATTGATTTCCTTGACGTCTGCACCTGACGCGCCACCGCCCCCCATTGCCAGTTCCCGCCGCAGTTGCGCGACCTCATTCTCCAGCTTGCGGCGTTCATCCAGAAGCGCCTTAGCACGGCCTGCCAGTTCCGCAGGCGTCACTTTCAGCACCGCCGAAACCTCTGCCAGATTGCCCAACTGCTCTTTCAGATAGGCCAGCGCACCTTCACCGGTCAGCGCCTCGATCCGCCGCACACCCGCCGAGGACGCGGAATCGCCGAGGAGAACAAACAGCCCGATCTCCCCCAAGCGCCCGACATGGGTACCGCCGCAAAGTTCCAGGCTGTAGGTCCGCTTGTCGACGCCTTTGCCGGACCCTTCCAGCGCGCCCATGGACACCACGCGGACTTCATCGCCATATTTCTCACCAAAGAGCGCCTGCGCGCCCAAGGCGCGGGCGTCATCGGGCGTCATGATGCGGGTGTCCACCGCGCCGTTTTCCCGGATATGGGCGTTCACCTCCGCCTCCACCTGCGCGAGTTCGGCAGCAGAAACCGCTTGGCTATGGCTGAAATCAAAGCGCAAACGGTCCGGCGCATTCAGCGACCCGCGCTGCGCGACGTGATCGCCAAGCGCGCGGCGCAGCGCCTCATGCAGCAAATGGGTCGCGGAATGGTTGGCGCGGATGGCCGAACGCCGGGCGTGATCGACGGTCAGGCTGGCGCCCTGCCCCGTCGCAATCTCACCTTCCGTCACCTCAGCCAAATGGATGAACAGACCCTGGCTTTTCCTGGTGTCGGTGATCCGCGCCTTACCGGTCGCGGTTTTCAGCACGCCCTCATCGCCGACCTGCCCGCCGGATTCGGCATAAAACGGCGTCTGGTTCAGGATGATCTGCACCGATTGGCCCTTGCCAGCCTTTGCAACCTCCGCCCCCGCCTGCACCAGTGCCAACACCTGCCCTTCGGCGGCTTCTGAGTCGTAGCCCAGAAATTCCGTTGTCCCGTGTGCCTCTGCCAGATCGAACCAGATTGCAGCATCCCTGGTTTCCCCCGACCCGGCCCAACTTGCCCGCGCCTTGGCTTTCTGCTCGGCCATCGCCGCCTCAAACCCGGCAGTATCCACCGCGCGCCCCTGTTCGCGCAGCGCATCCTGCGTCAGATCCAGCGGAAACCCATAGGTGTCATAAAGTTTGAACGCCGCGTCGCCGGGCAGGTTCGCGCCATCGGGGATCTTGGCAAGTTCATCATCAAGCAGTTTCAGGCCGCGGTCCAAAGTCTGGCGGAACCGGGTTTCCTCCAACCGCAGGGTTTCTTCAATCATCGCCTGCGCGCGGGTCAAT
The DNA here is from genome assembly GCF_030452865.1 of Pseudorhodobacter sp. Lineage (GTDB taxonomy): Bacteria > Pseudomonadota > Alphaproteobacteria > Rhodobacterales > Rhodobacteraceae > Pseudorhodobacter. The sequence goes on along the minus strand of NZ_JAKDLJ010000314.1, from coordinate 2,032 downwards.
TCCGGATAAGCCGCCCCCATCTGGCGCACCAAAGCCGGAACCAGCCGGTACATCACCGGGTCTTGCGCGCCGAGTTGATGCGCGTGACGCATGGCGCGGCGCATGATGCGGCGCAGCACATAGCCGCGCCCCTCATTCGAGGGCAACACCCCATCCGCGATCAGGAAGGAGGTGGAGCGCAAATGATCCGCAATCACGCGATGGTGGGTCTTGCCTGGGCCGTCCGGATCGGTGCTGGTGGCATGGGCCGAAGCCTCGATCAGGCTGCGCATCAGATCGGTATCGTAATTGTCGAGCTTGCCCTGAAGCAAAGCGCCGATCCGCTCCAGCCCCATGCCGGTGTCGATGCTTTGCTTCGGCAACGGCGTCAGAGAGCCATCGGGATGCTGCTCATTCTGCATGAAGACAAGGTTCCAGATCTCGATGAAACGGTCGCCATCCTGTTCAGCAGAGCCGGGCGGGCCGCCCCAGATCTTGTCGCCATGGTCAAAGAAAATCTCGGTGCACGGGCCGCAGGGACCGGTCGGCCCCATGCGCCAGAAATTGTCGTCATTGGCGATGCGGATGATGCGGTCATCGGGCAGCCCCGCCACCTTTTTCCACAAGGCGGCGGCCTCATCATCGGTGTGATACACCGTGACGAGCAACCTGTCTTTCGGGATGTCGAAATCACGGGTCAGCAATTCCCACGCGAAGGGGATCGCATCAGCTTTGAAATAGTCGCCAAAGCTGAAATTTCCCAGCATTTCAAAGAAGGTATGGTGGCGCGCGGTATAACCTACATTGTCCAGATCATTGTGTTTGCCGCCCGCCCGCACACACTTTTGCGCCGTGGTGGCGCGGACATAATCGCGCTGTTCCACCCCGGTAAAACAATTCTTGAACTGTACCATACCGGAATTGGTGAACATCAGCGTCGGGTCGTTGCGTGGAACCAGCGGGCCGCTTTCAACGATGCGATGGCCGTTGCGGTCAAAGTAATTCAGAAAGGTTGAGCGGATATCATTCAGCGATGGCATGAGGCGGCCCCTTGTCCGGCAAATGGCGGGTTCGCCCGGTGTTTAACGATGCAAGGCAGAACTGTCCACTGTGGCAATGGCAAAGGCCGGGCGTTTCCCCCGGCCTTTCAAGTCGTTCATCCGTCTTTGGGATCAATCGTCCAGCAAGGGCTCGCTCGCGGCTTCATCCATATGGAAATCCAACCCGTGGGAGGCGCGGATCTTATCCTCGATCTCCTGCGCAACGCCGGGATTGGTTTTCAGGAACAGCTTGGCATTCTCACGCCCCTGCCCGATCCGCTCATCCCCGTAAGAATACCAGGAACCGGATTTCTCCACCACGCCAGCCTTGACGCCGAGATCGACCAATTCTCCGGTTTTGGAAATGCCCTCGCCATACATGATGTCGAATTCCACCTGTTTGAACGGTGGCGCCACTTTGTTCTTCACCACTTTGACGCGGGTGGAGTTGCCGACCACTTCATCCCGATCCTTGATCGCACCGATGCGGCGGATATCCAGACGGACCGAGGCATAAAATTTCAATGCATTGCCGCCAGTCGTGGTTTCCGGGCTGCCGAACATCACGCCGATTTTCATCCGGATCTGGTTGATGAAGATCACCATGCAATTGCTGCGCCCGATCGAAGCGGTCAGCTTGCGCATCGCCTGGCTCATCAATCGCGCTTGAGAGCCCATCTGCATATCGCCCATATCACCTTCAATCTCGGACTTCGGCACCAGTGCCGCGACCGAATCGACCACGATCATGCTGACCGCACCAGAGCGCACCAAAGTATCAACGATTTCCAACGCCTGTTCACCGGTGTCGGGCTGGCTGATCAACAATTCATCAAGGTTGACGCCCAACTTCTTGGCATATTGCGGGTCGAGCGCGTGTTCGGCATCGACGAAGGCGCAGACCCCGCCCTTCTTCTGCGCTTCGGCCACCGCATGCAGCGTCAGCGTGGTCTTGCCGGAACTTTCCGGCCCATAAATCTCAATAATCCGGCCCTGTGGCAGCCCGCCGATCC
>NZ_JAKDLJ010000313.1 GCF_030452865.1 Pseudorhodobacter sp. | reverse complement strand
TGCGGATATGTCCGACGCCGATGCCGCCGCCACCCTGACCGCCGCCGCCGCCGCTGCCGTTGCAAAAGGTGCCGAACATTTCCCCGCCGCGGTGGACCGGGTTCTGGTCACCGGTGGCGGTCGGCGCAACAAGGTTCTGATGGCCATGCTGGCCGACCTGCTACAAGCGGAGGTGTTGCCAGTGGAAGCCGTGGGTCTTGATGGTGACATGCTGGAAGCGCAGGCGTTTGCCTATCTTGCGGTGCGGGTGGCGCTTGGCCTGCCAACCTCTGGCCCCGGTACGACCGGCGTTCGGGCAGCCGTGGGGGGGGGCAAAATCAGCCGACCTTCGGTTTCCTGACACGGCTTTGGAACATCGACAGCGTGTAAAGCCCCAGCGCCGCCCAGATCATCGGGAAGGCGATCATCCGCGCGGTTCCGAACGGCTCCATGAAGATGAAAACGGCGGTCAGGAAAATCATCGTGGGCGCGATATATTGCATGATGCCGATGGTGGACAGCCGCAACCCCTTGGCACCATTGGCGTACAGCATCAAAGGTATCGCGGTGACGAGACCGCAGCCAAAAAGCAACCAGCTATCCATCGGATTTCCTTGCAGGAAATGGCTGTCACCATTGACCTGCAAGTAAATCGCATAAACTAGCGCGAAGGGAGTCAGCAGCAGCACCTCCAACGCGAAGCCCTGGTTCGGCCCGATGGGAAGCTGTTTTTTTGCCAGGGCATAAAAGCCCCAGGTCACGGTCAGACCCAACGCAACAATCGGCAGTCGACCCAGATCAACCGTCAGCACAACAACCGCAAGCGCCGACAGCGCGATTGCTGCCTTCTGAAGCCCGGTCAGCCGTTCTTTCAACAGCACCGATGCCAGAAAGATCGAAAACAACGGGTTGATGTAATAGCCCAATGCGGCGTCCAGGGCATGACCATTGGCGATGGCCCAGACATAAAAGCCCCAGTTCACCGTGATCAGCGTCGCCGTGACCACGCCCATCGCCAGCGTGGAGGGGGTGCGGAATGCGCGTTTCAGGTCGGCGGTGCGGCCTTGAACCAGCAGGACGATGGCTGCGACTGGAAGTGACCAGAGGATACGATGTGCAATCACCTCTGCCGGGGGGACATGCGCAAGCTGCTTGAGGTAAAGTGGCAAAAAGCCCCATAACAGATAGGCCGCCAAGGCAAACAGGAACCCCGGCAGGGTGTCGTCATTCGTGGGGCTGGGTGTCTTGCTCATCGCGATTGATTATCTTTGAAGGCTGGGCGGTGCCAGTCGGAAGTTGCATCGGGTACAATGCGGAAATGTGGCGTTTTGGCAAAAAAAGGAGATATCATAGCGAGTTATCTGATGTTGCTCATCTTACACATCAAGGCGAGCCTGTTGCTCATGTCGTTGGCAAGGCGGGCAGTGCGACCAGTCTTTGCCTGAATTCCTAGGGCAGCCTGTTTGGCAGAACCCTGATTTCAGGTATTTTTACCAAGATGAAATCAGGGTTTGGGCTTTGACTCGAAAAACCGCACCCGCAATCGGGTCACGCGGGGGCGGCGGCGTGCTCAGGCTTTCAGGATCGAACGGCCGGCATATTCCGCCGTCTCGCCCAGCATTTCCTCGATCCGGATCAACTGGTTGTATTTTGCCAGCCGGTCCGAGCGGGACAGCGAACCGGTTTTTATCTGGCCGCAGTTGGTCGCGACCGCCAGATCGGCAATTGTGGTATCTTCCGTCTCACCGGAACGGTGCGACATCACGTTTGTAAACCGCGCGCGATGGGCCATTTCCACTGCTGCCAGTGTTTCTGTCAGGGTGCCGATCTGATTGACTTTGACCAGCATGGAATTGGCGCAGCCTTTGGCGATGCCTTCGGCCAGACGGCGCGGGTTGGTGACGAACAGATCGTCGCCGACCAGTTGGATTTTATCGCCCAGCTTGTCGGTCAACAGTTTCCAGCCGGCCCAGTCATCCTCGGCCATGCCGTCCTCGATGCTGACAATCGGGTAAATGGCGCACAGGGCGGTCAGATAATCGACATTTTCTTCGGGCGACAGAGACTTGCCTTCGCCTTTCATTTCATACTTGCCTGCCTTGAAATATTCGGTGGAGGCGCAATCGAGTGCCAGCATGATATCCTCACCCGGTCTGTAGCCTGCTTTCTCGATGGATTTCAAAATGAAATCAAGCGCGTCGCGGGTGGAGTTCAGGTTGGGTGCAAAGCCGCCTTCGTCGCCGACATTGGTGTTGTGCCCGGCGCTGGAGAGTTCCTTCCGCAGCGTGTGGAACACTTCGGACCCCATGCGCACCGCATCGCGGATGTTGTCTGCGGAGACCGGCAGGATCATGAATTCCTGAATGTCGATCGGGTTGTCGGCGTGTTCACCGCCGTTGATGATGTTCATCATCGGCACCGGCAAAACATGCGCCGAAGTGCCGCCGACATAGCGGAACAGCGGCTGACCGGAGGCATCCGCCGCCGCCTTGGCCACGGCCAAAGACACGCCCAGGATCGCATTGGCGCCGAGGCGGGATTTATTCGGGGTGCCGTCCATCTCGATCATGGTGCGGTCGATGCCGACCTGCTCCATCGCGTCGAAGCCGACCAGTTCCTCGGCAATCTCACCGTTCACGGCAGCGACCGCCTCCAATACGCCTTTGCCATTATAACGGGCCTTGTCGCCATCGCGACGCTCATTCGCCTCATGCGCGCCGGTCGAGGCACCCGATGGCACGGCGGCCCGGCCCATGACGCCGCTTTCCAGATAGACCTCAACCTCCACCGTCGGGTTGCCCCGGCTGTCGAGGATTTCGCGGGCGTGAATGTCGATGATCGTGGTCATGGTGCCTCCGGTCGTTGGGCGTTGGATGGGCTGTTGCCTGCGTCTCTACGCTTGTGGCAGGGTTTTGGAAAGGGTTGTGCGACGCAGCGCGCGTTCACGGGCAAAGGTATACAGCCCCGACCCGATGATGAGTGTGGACCCGATATACATCCATAGATCGGGCCGTTCCCCGAACACGATCGCGGCAAGGATGACGGCAAAGACCAGCCGCGAGTAGCGGAACGGGGCGACGAAGGACACATCACCCACCCGCATCGCTGCCGTGACGGCCCAATAGCCGACGAGCCCTGTCAGCAGCGCGCCGATCAGGTCACCCCAATGCGACGGGTCCACCGGCATTATCTGCACATCGCCAAGATACATCAGCGCGAACCCGGCTGGCACCAGCGCAAGATAGGCCCAGGTCGTCAGTTGGAAGGTGCCGATGTCCGCGGGCATCATCCGGGTCGACAGATCGCGGGCGGCAAGGATGAACACACACGCCAAGGTCAACAACCCCGCAGCTTGAAACCCTTCGCTGCCGGGGCGCAGAATGATCAGAACACCGGCAAACCCCACCAAAATTGCCGACCAGCGCCGCCAGCCCACCGGTTCGCGCAGAAAGATCGCGGCCCCCATGGTCACAACCAGCGGCGAGGCTTGCAACAGTGCGGCGTTGATCGACAAGGGCAGCAGGGCGAGGGCCGTGATGTAAAGCATGCTTGCGCCCGCTTCGGACAGCGAGCGGATCAGGGCGGCGCGGGAAAAGGCACGCCGGGTCAGGATCGGCTGGCCCTGCGCGGCTGCCACCGCCCAAAAGCAAAGTGCGCCGACAAACCCGATCATCACCATCACCTGACCGGGATGCAGTGCCGTCGCCGCGCGTTTCAGGAACACATCCTCAAACGCGAAAGCGCCCATCGACCCCAGCATCAGCAGGCTGGCGCGGGTGTTGTCGGTCATGCCGCTGGATGGGCTTATGCGAAAGGGGCGGGGGAACATGCGGCTTTTGTCCTGCGTCGGAATTATCCCCCGTGTAGACGCAACCTGCCGCAGGCTCCACCCCTTTTCCGTCGCAGTTCGCCCCTTTGCGCCGAAGCAAAGGCGCGCGCGGGTCAGTTGTACAGATGCGGCGCGCCGGCCTGATCGTGCAGCGCGTTCACCTGTTGTTTGTCAAAGCCAAGCGCGATTGCCAGATCGTTGAGGTATTTCGCCTCTGCCTGACTGTCGAGGTTGATCGCCATAAGCGAGCACGCATAGACCTGCTCCTCCAACCCGCGCGGAGTTTCATCGACTAGCGCCTTGATGTCGACCGGTTGCGCCAGCATGTCGTTGACCAGCGCCAATTCCTTCGGGTCGGCATCAGCCATGTTCTGCATCAGCTTCTGCTTTTCGTCGGGGTCGAGCTTGCCATCGGCCTTGACCGCCTGAACCATCGCTTTCAGCATTACGCCTGCGGCGAGTTCCTGATGTGCGTTCGGGGCGGTCGCGGGTTGCTTGCCTGCCAGAACATCGTTGAGCATGCCGCCAAGGCCGCCAATACCGCCCGCAGCCGAACCCGCCGCCGCCCCGGCACCCGCGCCGCCGAGCAAACCGCCCAGCATATCCGCCAAACCGCCACCACCTGAGCCGCCTGCCGACCCACGGGCA
>NZ_JAKDLJ010000312.1 GCF_030452865.1 Pseudorhodobacter sp. | reverse complement strand
GGCAATACCACGGGCGCGATTGATCTCTCAGCCTATAAGTTCAACGCCAGAGGTGGGGTGGGGCCCAGCGATTGGGTTCATCTGGTTGAGGTGGCGGATGACTATCGCGGACGCCACCGCCGAAATGATCCAGACCGCGCAGAGAGATACGCGGCACAGGTAAAGACGGCAGCGGCGGCTATAGCGGCAAAGGGTGGTAAACTGGCCGGCTTTATCGCGGAAACCTTTCCGAGCGTTGGCGGCCAGATCATTCCTCCGCCCGGTTATCTGGCGCAGGTCTATGCCCATATCCGCGCCGCCGGGGGCATTTGCATCGCGGATGAGGTGCAAACCGGGCTTGGGCGCTTGGGCAACTATTATTTCGGTTTTGAGCAACAAGACGCACTGCCCGACATCGTGGTTTTGGGCAAACCTATCGGCAATGGCCACCCGTTGGGCGTCGTCGTGACGACCCGCGCGATTGCGGATGCCTTTGCACAAGGTCCGGAATATTTTTCGACATTTGGCGGCTCCACGCTGTCTTGCCGCATTGGCAAGGAGGTGCTGGATATCGTCGATGATGAAGGCTTGATGGAAAACGCACAGCAGATGGGTGATTGCCTGATGGACGGTTTGCGCGTGCTGGCCCAGAAGCACGCCTTGATCGGGGATGTTCGCGGGTTTGGCTTGTTTATCGGCGTTGATCTGGTGACCGACCGCGACAGCCGCGAACCCGCGACGCTGGCCGCCGATTATGTCAAGAACCGTATGCGCGACCACCGGATCTTGATCGGATGTGAAGGCCCCGCCGACAACATCCTAAAGATCCGACCACCGCTGACCGTTGATGCCGAGGCGGTGGAAATGATCCTGACGGTGCTGGACAAAGTTCTGGATGAAGCCGAGTGCCTGCAAACCATACCAAACTGACCTGAGCATTTGGCCCCAACGGGGTTGGTGGCGGTGTCGCGCCGCGGCCGATTGTTGGCTAAAATGTATGGGACAGATACGTCACGGGAGCGCCACGATCCCGTTGACCGGCAGGTGAATGCGTGCATTTACCGAGAGGGGTGCGCTCAGTCAGAGCTGTTATACAGCGATCCGCTGCCCAGCGGTCGTTTGCTTCCAAAGGATGAGAGGGCCACGTTTCGGCCTCAGAGTTGAGTATGGCTTATAGGATCAGTCCGAAGTCCGTTCTCAAGTGGCCCAAACCTGCGACGGTCAAGGATCGCAAGTCCGGGTCAACAGTTCGTTGTTCGACGGACTTAAGCAATGATGTGGAAGCGATCATTGTCGCGTTCCGGCGGCATACTCTCTTGCCGCTGAATGATTGTCTTTGCGCGCCGCAACCGACGATGCCGCATATGTCGCGACCCTCCCTGCATAGATGCTTGCAGCGATACGGGCATCCGTCGACTTCCGGATGGTCTACCAAAAATTTGCGGCAGAACCTTTGATTCGCACACTCGCGATTTCGAAAGTTTTCCGCACCGCCCACATCATCAGCAATTGACTGAAGTCGAACCATTCGGCGGTATGCCACCGTGTCGCCACATTGGTATCTGCCGGCCGCCACAAAGCTGTCTTGATACCATACGACCTTGGTATGAAACACCTGCGCCACATGGTGGAATAACGGGTGCTACGACTATCGGCGGATATTGAAGCTCCCCAATCTCAGTCAATTTCGAAGTTGCCGGGTCACCTCGACCTTTATCAAACCTGAAAGAGACAACGCCATGACCATGACACGCAATGCAATCAAAGCCATCGCTAAGACGTTCGCCAAAGACGAAGCTGGCGCCACCGCAATTGAATACGGCCTTTTCGCCGCCCTTGTGGGCGCTGTGATTGTCGGCACCGTTGCCACGTTGGGCAAGCAGACGAACCAAGGCTTCCTCACCATGAGTAACGCGCTCGCCGAACAGGACATCAATGGCGAATAACGCACCATATCCCGCGTGGTGCGTGCGTCCATCCCCGCACGCACCGCTCAGACACCCCACTTTCAAGGATCAGCGCCATGCCATTCGATTCCTCGACCTCGCATGAGTTTGCGCAATATGTCGGCTATGTTTGCTCCGATCAGGGTGCAGAGGTTGCGCGGGCCGTTGTCGAATACAGCGGTGGCGACAGCGCGGCAGTTCATGGCGGCGGTCTTAGCGGCGCAGCGCGCTTGGCGTCTGCTGCCCCTGATGGACAGATCATCTTGGCGGAAATCGGCAATATTCCCGTAGAAATGGCCTGCGAATGTGTAAGTGAGCTTTGCAGCACGGGTGCCGAAGTGATCGTGCTGGGTGAGCGCACCGACATCGCCACATACCGCGCATTGCGTCGGGCGGGGGCAACCGAATATTTCAGCTTTCCAGTTGGAGCGGATGAAATCTTCACGGTAAAACGCAAAACCCTTTCTGCGCCAAATGTGATTCAGTTGCTTCCGACACCCGCGAAAGCGATGTCAATCGCCGTGATGGGCAGCAATGGCGGTGTTGGCGCAAGCCTGTTGGCGCAGAACCTTGCATTTTATGCGGCCGACCCAAAAAGAGTGAACCTGCGCACTGGTTTCCTTGACGCAGATCTGCAATTCGGTTCGCAAGCGATAGATCTTGATCGCGATGAAACCCCTGGCCTGCTAGAGGCTTTGATGGCCCCCGATAGGGTCGATGCCACCTTTTTGAACGCGACCATGGATCAAATAAATGGTCGCCTCTCGCTTTATTCCCATCAAGTGAGCATCGGCCTAAACGCAGCGACATATGAGGCAGGATTGTCGCGGTTGTTGCCGCAGATGCGGGCTGAGTTCGACGCGCTTGTCACGGACCTGCCGCGCGGTTTAGTGCTCCACAACGACGATTTGGCCAAACATATTGATAGCCTTGTACTGGTTATCCCGGCGGGCTTTGCAGGGGTGAACGCGGCCAGTCGCCTGATCAAACGGATTTTGGCACACAATCCCAACCTGCGCATATTGCCCGTGCTTTCAGAGCTGCGCCGCGACGCAGGGCTATCGCGCAAAGATGTGCAAACGGCAATTGGTCGCCCTATCGTCGCAACTCTGCCTCGGTGTGATGCACTGTTGGCTCGGGCGCACCGGACGGCGCGCCCTTTGACTAATAGCCAGCCACGCAGCGCCTACGCCAAAGCTGTCCGTTCGATTTTTGCTGCGGCAAAGACCGACGTAAAGACGCCCAGTAAGTCGGGGGCGCGTCCTTTCATGAAAAGGATCTTTGGATGACTCTGCAATTTTCCCATTCCTCGGTCGAAGATGCGTTGCCTCATGTCCTGTCGATCGCCAAACAGATCGACGCAGAAGGCCTGTCCGCGTCCGAGCGTGCGAATGTCGCGGTGACATATGTTTTGGAGAACTCTGACACGCGATGGCCGATGGCATTGCAACGCGAAATCCTGGCGACTGCGACTGCGGCGCTGAAATCAGGCGCGTCAGCCAATTCAGAGCCACATTCCCAAATACCAAGGGTGGAGGCAGTGCCAACCCCGGCGCCGGTGCCATCCCGCAAAATGCCGACCGACATACCCCTCGCAAAACCAGTGGACATCGCATCGGCACCAATCAAGGGCGAAACATCGCCCAAAATGATGACCCTCGCCAATGAGGTCGTGCAGGCCCTGTCAGAAATTCTCGATTTTTCCGAACTTGCTGGTCAAGCCAAGCCGGAACAGGAAAAATTGATTCACGAGGCCATTCGCGCCCTTTCCGAAGATCGCAAGATGCACCTGAACCGGAGCGAGGTTTCCGATCTTGTAACCGTAGTGTTGGCGGACATGCTTGGCCTCGGACCGCTGGAAGCTTTGCTCGCCGATGGCCAGGTCACCGATATCATGGTCAACGGCCCACATCAGGTTTACGTTGAACGCGGCGGGAAGCTGGAGCTGACCGGCGTTCGGTTTCGCGACAATGACCATGTTTTTGCGGTCGCCAGCCGCATTGTCGCCGCTGTTGGGCGTCGCATTGACGAATCCCAACCGATGGTTGACGCACGCCTGAAGGATGGCAGCCGCGTCAATGTGGCGGTGCCACCGCTGGCGATTGACGGGCCAACCATAACCATCCGCAAATTCCCGACGAACCCTGTGAAACTCGACGCGCTTGTCCAAGGCGGCAGCATGACGTCGCAAATGGCCGCATTTCTGGGCTTGGCTGCGTTCTTACGCCTGAATATTCTTGTTTCCGGCGGCACCGGGTCGGGTAAAACCACTTTGATGAATGCGATGTCGCAATTCATTCCGGCAGGGGAGCGCCTTGTCACCATCGAGGATGCGGCGGAACTGCGTTTCCAACAGCCGCATGTGGTGCGCTTTGAAACCCGCCCGCCGAATGTCGAAGGAACCGGCGAAGTTACCATGCGAACGCTGGTGCGCAACGCCCTGAGGATGCGCCCCGACCGGATTATCATTGGCGAAATTCGCGGCGACGAAGTGTTGGATCTGCTGCAAGCGATGAAAACAGGCCATGATGGATCAATGA
>NZ_JAKDLJ010000311.1 GCF_030452865.1 Pseudorhodobacter sp. | reverse complement strand
AGGTCGGCGGTGCAGCCGGGGTCGGGGCCCGGTGACGGCGAGATCGGTGGCGGGGTGGGAGTGGATCGCGCGGGCGGATGGTTCGTTCAAACAGGCGTTGGATCGGGTGAAATATGCCAGTCGCCACAGCGTGGAGGAGGTTGCAGCGGCGCGCGACGTGGCTGTGGCCTTCTTTGACGATCTGGAAGCGGCGATGGGCGATTGGCTCTTGCCGCGTGAAAGCCTTGCCGATAACGCCCTGCTTCCGTTCGTGCGGCAGTTTGCTTTCATCGACAAGCCATGGTTTGACGCGCAGCCATGGTCTCGCACCCAGCGGTGGTTGCAACGGTTTCTTATGTCACCACAGCTTGCGAAGGCGATGGAGAAGGAGAACGTTTGGCGCGACGGGGATGCGCCGCTTTTATGGCCCAAACTGCCAGCAGATCACCATTCCTCCCGCCCATTACCCCGCAGCACTGCTGCTTTGCAAAACAAATCGCCGTAGGTATTTGAGCCAAGATGAAATCAAGACTGGCGCGATGTGCCTACTTCTTCTTTTTCAAATGACAGACCTTGGTTTTGCTGCCGTCCTTGTTCTTGCGCCAAATGCAGCCCTCATTCCTGGGCGTCTTGTCGTAGATGTAATATTCGCCGCGCTTTTTCCTGCTGAAGGTCTGATTGGACGCATCATGCCCACCAATGCGCACATTCTTGCCCAAGCGCACTTCTGCCACGGCCGGGCCGCACAGCGCAAACACGATGATCAACGCACACAGTCCACGGATCACAACAGATCCTCTTCCTCGCCATCGACATCAACGCCCATCGCGTCAAGCCCGGCCTCAAGGTTTTCCGCCAGATGTGGCATGCCGCGCAGGTAACTTTCGGTCGGGGTCGTGCGTTCTCGGCGCGCGGTAGCGACGGCTTCGGCAAATTCCTCCGCCTCGAACGCACCGCGCCCGACCCATGCAAGCGCGATCAGATGTGCCTGTTCATCCTCATTGAGATTGTCAATGAAGGCGCTCAGCTCTGCCTCGGCCACGCGGCCTTCCCGGGCCTGAAAAATGATTTGCACGACTTTGCTGGGGCTGATCTCGATCATCTCTCATTCCTTTTAGCGTCTTTGCGCCATGCTGCGCCAACCGGCCGGCAAGAGCAAGAGGTGCCACGTCCCCCCTTGCCGCGCCCGGGGGGAAGCGGTTAGGCTGGGCGTTATCAACAATTGGAACAATCATGCTGATCGGCATTCTGCAAACCGGCCATGTTCACGACAGCCTTGTCGGAACCTATGGCGATTATCCTTCGATGTTTGAACAGCTTCTGGCGGGCAAGGGATTTGACTTTGCCACATGGCGTGTCGTCGATATGGAATTTCCCACCGATGTCCATGATGCCGATGGCTGGCTTTTGACCGGTTCGCGCCACGGGGCATATGAGGAGCATCCGTTTATACCGCCTCTGGAGGATTTCATCCGCGCGGTCTATGCTGCGGCGGTGCCGATGGTGGGCATCTGTTTCGGGCATCAGATCATCGCGCAGGCGCTTGGCGGGCGGGTGGAGAAATACGCAAAAGGCTGGGCTGTCGGGGCAACGGAATACGACTTCGGCGGCAAACCCATCAGGATGAACGCCTGGCATCAGGATCAGGTCGTGGCGATTCCACCCGATGCGAAGGTCATCGGCACCAATGCATTTTGCAAAAATGCCGCTTTGCTTTATGGGGATCGCGTTTTGACCGTGCAGGCACATCCCGAAATCCGCAATGATTATCTGGATGGCTTGATGGTGGCACGCGGTCCTGGCATCGTGCCCGATCCGGTGCTGGAGGCAAGCCGGGAGCGGATAGGTACACCGCTGGACGATCAGTTGATCGCCGATCAGATCGCCGCTTTTTTCAAGCAGCCGCGCGGCTGAATCCCCTTTTACCGGAGCTTTCCGATGACCAAATGGACCGATCAGATCCCGCAGGCGGCGCGTGACTATATCGCGGATAGACGGCTGGATGAGGTGGAATGTATCATCGCCGATATCGCCGGTGTGGCGCGTGGCAAGGCAATGCCTGCCTCCAAATTCGCGACGCAGGCCAATTACTTTTTGCCGAACTCCATCTTTCTGCAAACCATCACCGGGGAATGGGCCGATAACCCCTCGGGTCTGTTTACGGAACCGGATATGGTGCTGGTGCCGGATTATTCCACCGCGACCGCGGCGCCGTGGACCGCTGATATCACGCTTCAGGTAATCCACCACGCGCAGGATCAGCAGGGTATCCCCGTTCCAACTGCGCCGCGCAACGTGCTGCAACGGATCGTGGATTTGTACAACGCGCGCGGCTGGCAACCGGTTGTTGCGCCGGAGATGGAGTTCTTTCTGACCGCCCGCAACCTTGACCCCAACCAACCGGTAATTCCACCGATGGGGCGTTCCGGTCGCCGGGCGCAAGGCAAGCAAGCCTATTCGATGTCGGCGATTGATGAATACGGCAAGGTGATCGATGACATCTATGATTTCGCCGAAGCGCAAGGGATGGAGATCGATGGCATCCTGCAAGAAGGCGGGGCCGGTCAGGTGGAGATCAACCTTGCCCATGGCGACCCAGTGCGCTTGGCCGATGAGATTTTCTTTTTCAAACGGCTGATTCGTGAAGCGGCGTTGCGGCATGATTGCTTCGCAACCTTCATGGCAAAACCGATTGAAGGAGAGCCAGGGTCCGCGATGCATATCCACCATTCGGTGGTGAGTACCGAAACCGGCAAGAACATCTTTTCTGCGGCAGACGGCACGGAAACCGAAGCTTTCATGCATTTCATCGCCGGGATGCAGAACCACTTGCCCGGTGCGGTCGCGCTGCTTGCACCCTATGTCAACAGTTACCGCCGCTATGTCCCGGATTTCGCCGCGCCCATCAACCTTGAATGGGGCCGCGACAACCGCACAACGGGCCTGCGTGTGCCAATCTCTGGCCCCGAAGCGCGGCGCCTGGAGAATCGTTTGGCCGGCATGGATTGCAACCCATACCTCGGCATCGCGGCGAGCCTTGCCTGCGGCTATCTCGGGCTGGTCGAGGGCACCATGCCGCGCGCGGAATGCACTGGTGACGCCTATAATATCGAAACGGATCTGCCCTATACGCTAGGCGATGCACTGGATTTGCTCGAAGGGGATGCCGCATTGCGTGAGGTTCTGGGTGATGAGTTCTGTAAGGTTTACGACTCTGTAAAGCGCAATGAATACAAGGAGTTCTTGCAGGTCATCAGCCCATGGGAGCGTGAGCATCTGCTGCTGAACGTATGAACCTGCTTTATGCCAATGACCGTGCGGGGGAATATCCACCGTCCTACTATGCCGCTACCGCAACGGCTTTGCCGCCTTTTCCTGCCCTGAAAGGGGCGACCACAGCGGATGTCTGCATCATCGGCGCGGGTTTCACCGGGCTTTCAGCGGCACTACATTGCGCGCGGGCGGGGTTGGATGTGGTGGTGCTGGAGGCGCATCGCGTTGGTTTCGGGGCATCGGGTCGCAATGGTGGGCAAGTCGGGTCGGGCCAACGGTTGGAACAGGACGCGCTGGAAAAGATGGTCGGGCGTGAGGTCGCGCGCAGGCTTTGGGATATGTCGGAAGATGCAAAATCCTTGGTCCGTGCGCTCGCAGCGGACATGGGGGAGCCCTTTCATCAGGGCGTCGCCCATGCCTGTTACAGCGCAGGAGAGGTCGATCACGCCCATCGCTATGCCGAGAAGCTGGCGCGGGACTATGGTTATGCGCCGGTGGAACCGCTGGACCGCGATGGTATCCGTCGCCTGATCGGGTCCGATGCTTTCGCGGGGGGAGAGGTGGATCGTGGCGCGGGCCACCTGCATCCGCTGCGTTTCGCGCTGGGGTTGGCGCGGGCGGCGATGGCGGCGGGGGTACGGATTTTCGAGAGATCGGAGGTTCACCACATCGCGCACGGGTTGCGCCCGGTCGTGCAATCGGCGCGCGGTCGTGTAAGTTGCGATCATGTGATTCTGGCCGGGAATGGTTATCTGGCCGGGTTGGATCAAAAGGTTGCTTCACGGGTGATGCCGATCAACAATTTCATCGTGGCGACGGAACCTTTGGGCGACCGTGCGGCAGAAATCCTTGCCGAGAATGTTGCAGTGGCCGATACCAAATTCGTGGTGAATTACTGGCGATTGTCAGAGGATAAACGGCTGCTGTTCGGTGGTGGCGAAAGCTATGGCTACCGCTTTCCCGATATCACGAAGACCGTGCGCAAACCGATGCTGGCGGTCTATCCGCAACTGGAGGATACGCGGATTGATTATGCCTGGGGCGGGACGCTGGCGATAACAATGAACCGGATGCCTTGCTTTGCGAAACCGCATCCGAATGTGTTTTCAGCCTCCGGATATTCGGGGCATGGCGTGGCGATGGCCACGCTGGCGGGAAAGTTGATGGCGCAGGCGGTGCAGGGCCAAGCCAGCGGTTTTGACATCATGGCCGCCCTGCCCCAACCGC
>NZ_JAKDLJ010000310.1 GCF_030452865.1 Pseudorhodobacter sp. | reverse complement strand
GAACCTGCCGACCAGCCCGGATAACATGAAGAACGCCCTGTTCTCGGACCTGAGCTTCTGGGCCGATCACGATACCGAGCTGAACGAGCGTTTCAACGCCTGGCTGCTGCAATAAGCCAAGCGGGGGCGCGGCTTGACCGCGCCCCCCAAATCGCCCGAATGGGCAATCAAAACCAGAACAGGAACGCTCCCGCATGGCACAAGCCGAGACGCATGATCCGGGTGAACCGCTGCGAACCGTTGACGGGATGCCGTTGAAATCCGCGCTTGCCCGTGCCTCTCGTCGTGCCCGTATTCGCGCGTTTCTGCTGGTGGCACCACTTTTGGTCTTTGTTCTCGTCACATTTGCGGTGCCGATTGGGCAAATGCTGTCGCGTTCCGTGGTCAATGATCAGTTTTCCGCCAATATGCCTGCACTCGGCGAATGGTTTGATGAAAATGGTAAGGCCGACCCGGATGAGGCCGCCTATGCCGCCCTCGCTGCGGATTTGGCAACGTCATATGCCGACAAGACTGCCGGCAATGTCGGCACCCGTATCAATTACGAAATCGCGGGCACCCGTTCGCTTTTCACCTCGTCCGCGCGCAAGGCGAAAGATCTGAAACCGCCGTATAAAGAGGCACTCCTTGCCTTGGATCCGGGTTGGGGCAAGGCGGATCTTTGGGCGGCGATGCGCTCCGCCTCCGCGCGTGCGACGCTGAACTTCTATCAGGCAGCAGTGGACCGCAAGATCGGAGCGGACGGCAACTTTGAGACCGCCCCCGAAACCAACCGTATCTACATCAAGCTGTTCATCCGCACCTTCATCCTCTCTGTCGTGATCACCGCACTTTGCCTACTACTGGGCTTTCCGGTCGCGCATTTGCTGGCAGTGCTGCCGCTGCGCCACGCCAGCCTGTTGATGATTCTTGTGCTGCTGCCGTTCTGGACCTCGCTTCTGGTCAGGACGACAAGCTGGATGGTGCTGTTGCAAAGTCAGGGTGTGGTGAATGATGTCCTAGTCAAGCTCGGTTTGGTGTCAGACAGCAACCGCCTGGAGATGATGTATAACCAGACCGGCACTATCATTGCGATGACGCATATTCTGCTGCCGTTCATGATCTTGCCGCTTTACTCGGTGATGAAGACGATCCCGCCAGCCTATGCCCGCGCCGCCCGCAGCTTGGGTGCAACCTCATGGACAACATTCCGCCGCATCTATCTGCCGCAAACCGTGTCGGGCATCGGGGCCGGGGGGATTTTGTGCTTCATTCTGGCGGTCGGCTATTACATCACGCCTGCTTTGGTCGGGGGTGCCGATGGCACGCTGATTTCCAACCAGATCGCCTTTCACATGCTGAAATCGCTGAACTGGTCATTGGCGGCTGCATTGGCCTCGATGCTGCTGGCGGCGGTGCTGATCCTGTATTGGGCCTATGACCGCCTTGTCGGTATCGACAACATGAAACTGGGATAATCGGATATGGCACTTCCCGTCTACGCATCCCCGTTAGAGCGCGTCTGGTACTACACCTACCGCGTGATCTGCGCGCTGATCTTCATTTTCCTGATCGCGCCGATCCTGATCATCATCCCGCTGTCGTTCAACGCCGACCCCTATTTCACCTTCACCCGCGCGATGCTGCATTTTGATCCGGCAGGCTATTCGCTACGCTGGTATGATAACCTGCTGACCTTCGGCATGACGCTGCCCGGCGCGCTCCGCGATGGCGCCTGGTGGTCCGACGTTTGGCACAATGCACAGTGGGTACAGGCGGCGAAAAACTCGGTCATCATCGGCTTTTTCGCAACCATCCTTGCCACTGTCCTTGGCACTATCGCGGCGCTTGGCCTGTCACGCCCGGAAATGCCCTATCGCAAGCTGATCATGGCAATCCTGATCTCTCCGATGATCGTGCCGATCATCATCACCGCAACGGGTCTGTTCTTCTTCTACTCCGACATCGGCCTTTCCGGCACCTATTTCGGCGTGATCCTCGCCCATGCGACGCTTGGGATTCCCTTCGTCATCATCACCGTTACCGCCACCTTGATGGGCTTTGACCGCAGCCTTGTGCGTGCCGCGCAAAACCTTGGTGCCGGACCGGCGACGACGTTTTTCAAAGTGCAACTGCCGCTGATCACGCCCGGCGTCGTCTCCGGCGCGCTGTTTGCTTTCGTGACCTCGTTTGATGAGGTGGTGGTGGTGCTGTTCATCGGTAGCCACGCGCAGCAAACCATCCCGCGTCAGATGTGGAACGGCATCCGCGAACAGATCAGCCCGTCGATTCTGGCGGTGGCAACCATACTTGTCGCGTTCTCCATCGTGCTCTTGACGGTGGTGGAGCTGTTACGCCGCCGGTCTGAGCGGCTTCGTGGTGTGACACCCTCCTAAAGCCGCGCAGGCCAAACTCACCCGCCTCGCTAGGTTCTTCTTGGGTTAACTACCTGTCAGCAGCCTGCCAAACGACAGGTGGTTTGAGAATCCTACGCCAGATATCACGGCAAGAGATGCAGCCACGCCCAAGCGGTAACAATGGTTGCCGCCGTGGCCAGCAACACCGAAGACGCCGCAACCCGCCGTGCCGCACTATAGATATTGGCGTAAAGATAGGCGTTTACGCCGGGTGCCATTGCCGCCGTCACCACCGCAGACCGCATCTGGTCAGTGTTCAACCCAAACACAAAGCGCCCCAAACCATAAGTAATCAGCGGATGCGCAATCAGGCTGAGGCCGCAGACCATGGCGATGGTTTTCATATCACCTTCAGGCCGATACCGCACCAACACGCCGCCAAGGCCGAACAGTGCCGCAGGAATAGCGGCCCTTACCATCATGTCCACGGCCGACGAAACCGCTGTTGGCAGCGGCAACCCGGTCAGGTTCACTACAAATCCGCCAAGAATGCCAAGCACCAAAGGCTGGCTCAGGATCGCGCGCAAAATCTGCCGGAGGAGTGCGGCTTTCGCCATGCCTTGCCCACGACTGCGGACTGCTTCCATCAGGCTGATTCCGATGGCGTAAATCAAGGGTGAATGAATGGAGATAATGGCATAATTGCCTGCCAACGCATCGGCGCCATAAGCCCGCTCGGTGATCGGCAGACCAAGAAGCAGCGTGTTTGAAAAGCTGGCGACAAAGGCAATCGACAGCGCGTCTTTGGCATCGCGGGCGAAGAACACCCGCGCACCAAGATAGCCCAAAACCCCGGCCCCCAACGCGCCGGCATAAAAGCTGATCAGCAATCCGGGATCGAAGCTTTGGGCAAGATCGAGGCGGCTGATCGAGCGAAACAGCAAGCACGGCACCGCGAAATTCTGGGCAAACCGCATCACGCCATCAATCGCGCCCTCGTCGACGATTTTGCGCCACGCCGCAACATATCCAGCCCCGAGGATCAGGAAAACCGGCAGGATGACATCCAGCAGCGCGTTCACGGCAGCATGTTCATCAGGGGGCATTCAACTCGATCACCATCCCGTCAAAGGCGGGGGTTATATGATCGGCTGTCTCCGCTTCGACGGTCTCATAGTCGAGATCTATGTGCATATTGGTCAGCACCGCGCGTTTGGGCGCCGCGCGGGCGATCCATTCCAGTGTCTTGGCCAGATGCACATGGGTCGGGTGCGGCTTTCGGCGCAGCGCGTCGACGACCCACACTTCCAGACCTTCGACAAAGGGCCAGCTTTCAGGTGGAATTGCCACCACATCGGGCAAATAGGCCAAGCTGCCGATGCGGAAACCCAATGCGTCAATCGCGCCGTGCTCCACCAGAAACGGGTGGAGTACCACATTGCCTCCTGCGCCGGAAACCGTCACCGGCCCGTCCAGCAGATGGAGGTCAAGGATCGGAGGATAAGAAGAGCCTGGGATTTGTTCAAACACATAGCGAAAGCGGTCGCGCAGCGCCACTTGCGTCGGCGCGTCGGCCCAGACCGGCAAGCGGATCTTTGTGTTGAACACGATCTGACGCAGATCGTCGATGCCGTGGGTGTGGTCGGCATGGGCATGCGTGAAAACCACCCCGTCAAGCGTGCCGATCTCTGCCGACAGCAACTGTTCGCGCATGTCGGGGGAGGTGTCGATCAGTACGCGGGTTGTGCCTGCCTCCGTCCGCCGTTCAACCAGCATCGAACAGCGGCGGCGGCGGTTCTTAGGATTATTCGGGTCACAATCGCCCCAATGCCCGCCCAGACGCGGCACCCCGCCGGATGACCCACATCCCAGAATGGTAAAACGCAGTTTTGCCGTCATGGCGCTTTCGCCTTCCAGAACAGGCGGTCGAAATTCGCGGTTGTGGCGGCGGCAAACTCTGGCAACGAAAGACCGAACACCCCGGCACCAACGCGGGCGGTGTGTGCGGTAAAGCTGGGTTCATTGCGGCGGCCGCGATGCGGCGGTGGCGCAAGATACGGGCTGTCGGTTTCCACCAGAATTCGGTCCAGGGGGGCAGCGGCGAAAATCGCGCGCAGTTCCGTCGATTTCGGGAAGGCCGCAATGCCCGACATCGACAGATAGAAG
>NZ_JAKDLJ010000309.1 GCF_030452865.1 Pseudorhodobacter sp. | reverse complement strand
CCCATCGGGACAGCGGCGGAATCATCCTTGCTGGCCAGTGCAGGGGCGGCGCCGCTGACCCGCGGCGCCTCGGGGGTGGCCATCGCAGTTTGCGCTTCGGGAGTGGCCGCGCTCGACGCCCCGGATGCGGGCGGCATCGTGGCACTGCTTTGCGCAGGCGTCATCGGCGCCAGCGGTGCGGTTGTCACCATCGGGGCAGCATCGCCTTCGGGCAGTTTCGCGGACCTGTCTGATACAACGCCTGTCGTCACCCGGTCCGGAACCGTGTCTTGCGGAGAGGCCGGGGTCGCCAGCGTCATATCTGGCAGTGCTGGTGTTTCAGGAACGGCTGTTTCGGACTGGGCGGGAACTGATGCGGCCCCGGTCGCACCATCGTTTGCGGCTGGCGCTGCCTCTGCAGTTACTTGCGGCGTTACCTGCGGCGGTGTCGCCGTGTCTGCCGTTGTCTCGGCGGTTGGCTCTGTTGTCGGCTGGGGGGGTATTTTGCCGGTCGGTTCTGCCGCACGCTCCGCACCTGGCTGCTGCGCCGTTCCGGCGTCAGTCACAGCCGCACCCTGCCCGCTTCCGCCATCCACGACCGGAGGTTCCGACACCAGAACGGCGGCGACCAATCCTGCCCCGGCAACGGCTGTGCCCCAGCCCAATCCTGCCCAAAACCCTCGGCTCACACCAGACCCTCCTGCCTGCACACCACCCGCGCAGAGGTTCTAAAAAGGGAGGGTTTCCCTTGACGCCCCTGTGCCGCTCGGCCCATGTATAGCGCGGGGTGCAAACGGGTTCACCCCCAAACAGACATGCAATGGCACGGGTTGGGCAAAATGCTGCTTCTGATCGACAATTATGACAGTTTCACCTATAATCTGGTGCATTATCTCGGTGAATTGGGCGCGGATGTGCAGGTACAACGCAACGATGCGCGGGATGTCGCCGCCACGCTTGCCCTGAAACCCGATGCGATCGTGCTGTCCCCCGGTCCCTGCACGCCGTCGGAGGCCGGGATTTGTCTTGATCTGACACTGGCCGCGGCGCAAGCAGGTATCTCGCTGCTCGGCGTCTGCCTCGGGCATCAATCCATCGGCCAGGCCTTTGGCGGCGATGTGATCCGCTGCCATGAGATTGTGCATGGCAAGATGGGGCTGATGCAGCACAATGGCGCGGGCGTCTTTGCGGGTCTGCCCTCACCGTTCAAGGCCACCCGCTATCACAGCCTTGTGGTGGACCGCACCACCCTGCCCGATTGTCTGGAAATCACGGCCTGGCTGGAGGATGGCACCATCATGGGCCTGCGCCACAAAACCCATGCAATCGAAGGCGTGCAATTCCACCCCGAAAGCATCGCGTCAGAGCACGGCCACGCCTTGCTGAAAAACTTTCTGACCCGCGTGAAGGAACCTGCATGAGCGACCGCCTGAAACCCCTGATCGCCGCTGCCTGCCAACGCCCCTTGTCGCGCGCCGAGGCCGAAAGCGCCTTTGCCGCAATGTTTGACGGTGATGCAACGCCCGCGCAGATGGGCGGCTTGCTGATGGCCCTGCGCACACGCGGCGAGACTGTGGATGAGATTGCCGCCGCCGCCCATGTCATGCGCGTCAAATGTCATGCGGTGAAAGCGCCTGCGGGGGCGATGGAGATTGTCGGCACCGGGGGCGACGGCAAAGGCACGCTGAACATTTCCACTGCAACCGCATTTGTGGTTGCGGGTGCGGGCGTGGTGGTCGCCAAGCACGGCAACCGCAACCTGTCGTCGAAATCCGGTGCGGCGGATGCGTTGACCGAACTGGGCCTGAATGTGATGGTCGGGCCCGCCGTGGTTGAAACCTGCCTGAAGGAAGCCGGGATCGGCTTCATGATGGCGCCGATGCACCACCCCGCCACCCGCCACGTCGCGCCGGTCCGGCTGGAACTGGGCACCGGAACCCTGTTCAACATCCTCGGCCCGCTGACCAACCCTGCCGGGGTGAAAATCCAATTGACGGGTGCCTATAGCCCCGCCCTGATCCGCCCGATGGCAGAGGTTTTGCTGGCGCTCGGCTCCACCTCCGCGTGGTTGGTGCATGGTGGGGATGGCACAGATGAGTTGTCCATCGCATTCCCCTCGCAGGTCGCGGCGCTGAAAGATGGCGCGATCACGGAATTTGAGGTCCATCCCGAAGATGCAGCCCTGCCCCTCCATCCGTTCGAGGCGATCATGGGCGGCAGCCCCGCCGATAATGCCCGCGCGTTTCGCGCTTTGTTGAACGGGGCCGCAGGCGCGTACCGCGATGCCGTTCTGCTCAATTCTGCCGCCGCCCTGTTGGTTGCGGGCAAGGCCACCGACCTGAAACACGGCGTCGACCTTGCGCGCAGCAGCATTGACTCGGGGGCCGCCCGCGCGCGGCTGGAGGCACTGGCGCGTCTGACCAACGCCTGATATCCTGTTGAAATCCAATCAGAACGGGCCAAAGCGATGACCACAATCCTCGACAAGATCAAATCCTACAAGCTGGAGGAGGTTGCAGCCCGCAAAGCCGCCACCCCCTTGGCCGATCTCGAGTCCGCTGCGCATGACGCCCCCGCACCACGCGGCTTTGCCGAAGCACTGAAAACCGCCTCCGCTCATGGCTACGGCTTGATTGCCGAAATCAAGAAGGCCAGCCCCTCAAAAGGTCTGATCCGCGCCGATTTTGACCCCGAGGCACTGGCGAAAGCCTATGAGGCGGGGGGGGCCACCTGCCTTTCGGTGCTGACAGATGCGCCCTCCTTTCAGGGAGCCGATGAATTCCTCACGAAGGCCCATGCCGCGACCAAGCTGCCCTGCCTGCGCAAGGATTTTCTCTATGACCCCTATCAGGTCGTCGAATCCCGCGCGCTTCATGCTGATTGTATCCTGATCATCCTCGCCTCCGTCAGTGACGCGCAGGCGAAGGAACTTGAAGACACCGCTGTTGCTCTTGGCATGGATGTGCTGATCGAAGTCCACAACCGGGAGGAGTTGGAACGCGCCGAACTCCTGCAATCACCGCTGGTCGGCATCAACAACCGCGATCTCAACAGTTTTGAGGTGACGCTGCAAACCACCCGCGATCTGGCGCGAAGGGTGCCGGAAGATCGGCTGATCATCTCTGAATCCGGGCTGTTCACCCCTGACGACCTGGCCGATGTTGCCCGTTTCGGTGCGCGATGCTTTCTGATTGGCGAAAGTCTGATGCGCCAAGATGATGTCGAGGCGGCAACCCGGATGATCCTGTCAAAACCGCTGAACGCGCCGGGGCGGATGTGATGGCGGAAAACCCGCTCAGCCATTTTGACGCAGCGGGTCATGCCCATATGGTCGATGTGTCCGAAAAGCCCGTCACCGCCCGCATCGCCGTGGCCCGTGCTGTGGTGCAAATGGCCGCCGAAACGCTGGCCCTGATCACCGAAGGCCGTGCCGCCAAGGGCGATGTTCTGGGCGTTGCCCGTCTGGCCGGGATCATGGCGGCCAAGAAGACCGCCGATCTGATCCCGCTTTGCCACCCGCTCCCCCTCACCAAAGTCGCGATTGATCTGACCCCGGATGCCGCAATCCCCGGCGTCGTGATCGAGGCCACGGTGAAAACCGGCGGTCAGACCGGGGTGGAGATGGAGGCGCTGACAGCGGTTACCGTGGCCGCACTGACGATCTATGACATGGTGAAGGCCGTTGACAAGGCGATGGAAATTTCCGAAGTGAAGCTACTTCTCAAGGACGGCGGTAGATCCGGCCGCTTTCAGGCCGAGTCATGATTTCGGTGCAGGACGCGCTCTCAAGGCTGTTCGATCTGGTCACCCCGATGCCCACCGAAACCGCGCATCTGGCGCAGGCCAATGGCCGTTGGCTCGCCACGCCCGCCATAGCCAGCCGCGACCAGCCGCCCTTCGATGCCTCCGCGATGGACGGCTATGCGATTTGCGGCGCAGCCCTGCCCGGCGCCACGTTCGAAATCATCGGCACCTCCGCCGCCGGGCACGGCTGGCAGGGTAGGCTTTTTCCCGGTCAAGCCTTGCGCATTTTCACCGGTGCGCCGGTCCCGGAAGGCGCGGAGCGGGTCGTCATGCAGGAAGATGTGACCGCGACCCCGGCCCGCATCACCCTGTCGGAACGCCTCGATCTGTCCGGCCATATCCGCGCCAAGGGGCAGGATTTCCGCATTGGCGACGCGGTTTCGCCCCGCCGCTTGCGCCCTGCCGATGTCGCACTGCTTGCGGCGATGAACATCGCGGAGGTCACCGTCACCCGCCGCCCCGTGGTCGCGATCATCGCGACCGGCGATGAGCTGGTGATGCCCGGCGAATCCCCAGCGCCCGATCAGATCATCGCCTCCAACAGTTTCGCCCTGAAAGCGATGGTGGAGGATACAGGCGCGGTTGCCCGCATGCTGCCGATTGCCCGCGATACCGAAGACAGTTTGCGAACGATCTTTGGGCAGGCAGAGGGGGCCGATCTGATTGTCACCGTCGGCGGCGCCTCGGTGGGCGATCATGATCTGGTGGGCAAGGTGGCCGCCG
>NZ_JAKDLJ010000308.1 GCF_030452865.1 Pseudorhodobacter sp. | reverse complement strand
CTGATCCAGCCAGTGTTGATGAGTTTCAGAAGCTAAATAGTATAAAGCTACCAGATGACTATGTAGACTATCTAGTAAAATACAACGGTGGATTATTCCGAAAGTCCATTTTTTTAAGACCCGGAAAGCCTGAAGTGGATACTTCGGTACACATCATGTATGGACTGCACGAAGGGCCGGATGGGATGACTACAGATCAAATATTTAAATTGTCAAAACATAGCGACTTGTCTGATTTTGAAAATGAATTTGAGCATTTATTTGTTTTTGGTCAAGGAGAGGGCGGCGAAAATCTTCTTCTAAACTTGGAGACCGGATGCGTATGTTTGTTTGATTCAAACTTTTCTGGTTCACTAAGGAAGGCACAGGTTGTGGCCAACATTATTATTTTAGCAAATAGTTTTACAGAATTTGTAACTGGTCTACAGAATTTCGACGAATACTTATCATGTAAATTGGCTCCGACCGAACGCGTTGCTTTTGAAAAGAGATTAGAAGAGCTTGGAAGACAATTTGACGACGAGGCAGAAGACTATAAAGAATAAGAGGGTCCGCGGTTATGAAAGACTTTTACCTGCACAGTTCCCCAAAAACGACCGTTTGTTGAACGGTTCGTCGAATGAGACGTTGACGCACTTGCAGCGAAGGTTTGAAAAGGCCCACCTACCGGCCCCCGCCTCAGCCCAAATACCCGCGAAACCCCGCCACAACCTGCTCATAAACTGCGCGCTTGAACGGGACGATCGCGGCAATCATCTCATCCGCGCCGATCCAGCACCATTTGGAAAATTCCGGATGTTCGGTCGCGATGTTGATCTGATCGTCGCGGCCGGTGAAACGGTAGAGGAACCATTTTTGCCGCTGGCCGCGATATTTACCGCCCCAGACCTTGCCCAAAAGTTCCGGCGGCAGATCATAACGGACCCAATCGTCGGTTTTCGCCAGCTTTTCAACCAGATCGGCGGTGACGCCGGTTTCTTCCGACAACTCGCGCAGGGCCGCTTGGCGGGGCTTTTCGTCGCCATCAATCCCACCCTGCGGCATTTGCCATGCAGCCGCCTCCGAATCGAGCCGCTGGCCGGCGAATATCCGGCCCTCGGCATTGATCAGCATCACACCGACGCAGGGACGATATGGCAGATTGGCGGTGTCGGTCATCGTTTTGGCCTTTGCTGAACGGGGGCCATCAATCCGGCCCCCCCCGGCGTTCCGGTCAAGGCTTCACTTCAATCGCAGCCACACCCTTCAGGATGTCCACAGCATAGGCGAGTTGGTAATCCTCCTCGCGCAGCTTTGCGGCTTCTTCGGCGCGGGCGCGGTCGTCTTCCAACTGCTTGCGCTCATCCTCGGTCATCGAGTCGTTGTCGAGCGCGCCGCGCAAGGAGGCTTCGGTGCGCGCTTTCACGGCACTTGCCGGTTCTTTCTCCTCCGCCACAGGTTGGCGCGGCGGCTGGTTGACGATGATATCGGGGGCAACCCCAAGCGCCTGAATCGACCGACCCGAAGGCGTGTAATAGCGCGCCGTCGTCAACCGCATCGCCCCTTCACCGCGCAGCGGGATGATGGTTTGCACCGAGCCTTTGCCAAAGCTCTTGGTCCCCACCACAATCGCGCGGCGATGATCCTGCAACGCGCCGGTCACAATTTCGGATGCCGAGGCAGAGCCGCCGTTGATCAACACAACCAAGGGTTTGCCCCCGGTCAAATCGCCCGGAGTCGCGTTGAATCGCTCGCCGTCGCTGGCGGCACGACCACGGGTGGACACAATCTCACCCTTCTCCAGAAACGCGTCGGAGACTTTGATCGCCTGGTTCAGCAAACCGCCGGGATTGTTGCGCAGGTCCAGAACGACGCCCTGCACCTTGTCCCAACCGCCCAACTCGTCCGATGTTTTCTTCAGCCCTTCCTCCAGTCCGGGATAGGTCTGATCGTTGAAGGTGGTCATCCGGACAACGATGGTATTGCCCACCGCCCGCGTCCGTACCGCCGTCAACTTGATGGTGTCACGGATGATCGACACGTCGAACGGTTCCGGCGTGCCTTTGCGCACGACAGTAACGATAATTTCCGACCCGACCGGGCCACGCATCAGGTCGACCGCATCATCCAAAGTCAGCCCTTGAACAGTGTCGCCGTTGACATGGGTGATATAATCCCCGGCCTCAATCCCCGCCGCTGCTGCCGGGGTGTCGTCCATCGGAGAGACGACCTTGATATAGCCATCCTCTTGCGTCACCTCGATACCAAGCCCGCCAAATTCACCACGCGTCTGCACCTGCATCGCGTCAAAATCCTTGGGGGCCATGTAGCTTGAATGTGGATCAAGCGAGGTCAACATGCCGTTGATCGCCGCCTCGATCAGCTTGTTGGTGTCCACCTCTTCGACATACTGGCTGCGGATACGCTCAAATATATTGCCGAACAGGTCCAACTGCTCATAGACGCTGGTGGATTTCTTCGTCTCCTGTGCCAGCAACGGGCCGGCGACCTGTGTTGTCAGCAGGATGCCTGCAACAGTGCCACCCAAAGCGGCCATGACAAATTTCTTCATTCCCTGTCTCAATCCTTTGTTGCGGCGAACCATGGTGCCGGGTCAACCGGCTCCGTCCCTTTTCTGATCTCAATATAAAGCGTTTCCGTCTCGCGAATACCACCCACATCCGCAACACTGGCCAAAAACTCTTTGCCGTTTTCGTCATCACCGCCGCCCATCAGGCCAAGCGGCGCGCCGAGTCCGACGACTTCCCCGACCTCACCATAAACCGTTCCTAACCCGGCCAGCACCAAAAGATAGCCCCCACCCGGTTCAAGGATCATCACATTTCCGTAGTCGAGTAGCGGCCCGCGATAGCGGATCGTCCCAGCCCACGGTGCGGTGACAAGCGCGCGGGGTCTGGTCGCAAGCGTGATGCCGGGGCGTTTGGTGCCGCTGGCATCGGCCTCACCTGCGCGAGACAGCAAGGTTCCAAGCGTCGGCAGCGCCAGTTTCCCTTCGGCAGAGGCAAAGCTGCGCAGCGCGTCACCATCGCGCGTGTCCAGAGTCAGGCTGTTGGCAAACGCCGCCAGCGTATCGGCGCTTTCCAGCAGGGTCCGCAACGCCTCCGGGTCTTCGGTGAACTTGCGCGGCAAGGTGGTGCGGTCTGAAATCGCCTGGCTGAGCGCGGTGCGCGCGGTTTGCGCCACGGTCAAACCGCGTTTCAACACATCACCGGCAGCAGCTTGCAGGGTCCGCAACTGCTGCAACTCTGTCAACTCCCCTTGCAGCTTCACCACCTGCGCCTGAAGGGCGGGCGTCACCTCCGACACGATCATGCCCGACCGCACCGTACCCAACGGCCCGCCGGGATGCAGCAGCAGCAACGGGCCGGGTGTCGCCTCCATCTGGCTCAGGACACCAAGCAATTGTCCGACGCGGCTGCGCTCCGCATCAAATTGGAGCAGAAGCGCCGCTTCGCGCACCTTGGCCTGGCGCAAGCCATCGCGCATCGCGCCCATTCCGAGCTCATAGGCGTGGATCGTCTGGGTCAGGGTCGCCACCTGATCGCGCCCGGATTCGGCCCCCTCCATTCCCGAAATCGCGGCGGACAGGGCAGCAGAGGCAGCAACCGCCTGCTCCGTCACGCTTTGCGCCTGCGCCGCTCCGGCGCAAAGCAACAGCGAAAGAATGGTGGCGCGGATCATTGGATCAAGGTTTTCCCGGTCATTTCATCTGGTTGTGGCAGACCCATCAACTGCAGCAGCGTCGGTGCCAAATCCGACAAGCGCCCGTTCCTCAAGTGCGCGCCTTCTGGACCGCCAAACAGGATCACCGGCACAAGGTTGGTCGTATGCGCGGTATGCGGCCCGCCAGTCACCGGGTCAACCATGGTTTCGCAGTTGCCGTGGTCGGCGGTCACGATCATCGCTCCCCCTACTTTTTCCAACGCTGCCAGAGCAAGGCCAAGCCCATTGTCCACCGCTTCGCAAGCCTTGATCGCCGCTGCCAGAACACCGGTATGGCCAACCATATCCGGATTGGCAAAATTCACCACGATCAGGTCATAGCCATGTTCAATCGCGCCGACCAGCTTTTCCGCAACTTCGGGTTCCGACATTTCAGGTTGCAGATCATAGGTCGCGACCTTCGGCGATTTCGGCATGGCGCGATCCTCACCGGGGTTCACCTCCTCCGCGCCGCCATTGAGGAAAAACGTCACATGCGGGTATTTTTCGGTTTCAGCCAGCCGGAATTGGGTGCGGCCCTGCTTGGACACCCATTCGCCAAGTGTGTTGTGCAACACCGGTTTGGGGTAGGCCGTGATCATGTATTCGTTGTGCTTGGTAGAATAATCAACCATGCCCAGCATCGCCTCCCATTTCGGGCGGGTGCTCGCATCAAAGCTGTCAAACTCAGGGTCACCCAGAGAGGCAAGGATTTCCCGCGCCCGATCCGCCCGGAAATTGAGGCAATAGAACCCGTCCCCGGCCTTGGCACCCGTATAATCACCGATCACCGTGGGCGCGATGAATTCATCGGTCTCACC
>NZ_JAKDLJ010000307.1 GCF_030452865.1 Pseudorhodobacter sp. | reverse complement strand
GGCCCTCCATCTGCGTCGTATCAACCCCATCCAACTGTCCGATATCGCCGCCTCTGCTGGTCAAAATCACACGGCTATCGCCGATGGGCGCGATGCTGCGGCCCAGCAACAGATCGCCGTCGCTGACAAGATCAAACTGTGCCAACGTGCCCGATAGGCGCAACAGTGCGACCGGTCCGTCGCTGTGTAGGGCAAACTGGCCGTTGCCCACACCTTCGGCCATCAGGTTAGCCGCGTTGAAGATCAGCGGCACCGCACCCGTTCCGGCGGCCCCGGCCCGGAGGGCAAGCGTTCCACCCGCCTGAACTTTTGTACCCTGCCACGCTTGGATCGTCGCTGCTGTCAACGAAACATCTGCACCCGAGGTAACATCACCAAGCTGCATCGCCCCGCCTGCACTCAGCGTAGCATGACGTGCCGCGCTCAGCGCCTTGCCCTGCGCAACGGTCAAACCATCTGTCACCGTCAGGGCCAAGGAACCGTCACGGCTCCGCAAATTCTCATTGATCATCAACGCGCCGGAATTGATCTGCACATCTCCCGCCACGTCAAAGGGCTTGTCGATCACGATGCCCCGCCCCGCTGCCGTCAGCATCGCGTTGCCACCGATTGACGCACCCCGCACATGCAAGGCGCCATTGCCGACATGGTTCAGATACGCCGACCCAGCCGTTTCCATCCGAACGCCTGTATTCGTCCCCCCCAACAGGACGGGCGCGGGCTTGAAACCGATCTGCCCACCTTCAAACGCGATCAGGTTGGCATCAAATCGACCCTGCACCTCTGTTTGCGCCCCGGCAACTACGTCGATCTGCGCCGCAGTCGCGTACTGAATGGCAAGCGCGTCGCCCTCCGCAGACAGATGCAATTCACCCGCCGATCTTACCATGCCCAAACGGATATCCCCAGTGGCGGCAAGCGCCAAACCCTCTGCCCCGGCAGAAATACGCGACGGGCCGCGCTCAATGATACTACCAGTTTCACGCAGGCCCGCTTGGAAGCTGGCCGCCTTGCCAAAGCCAATTTGCACCCCATCGGCTAGGATAATATCCTGCGCCGACTCCGCTGTAACAACGGTATCTACGGCGTTAAAGCTGCGCCCGAACAAGATGTCAGACCCCTCACCAGGCTCCCCCAGCGTGCGCAGCGTCAGGGAATTTGCCGAGAGCGCGGCAAAACCTGTCCGGAGCGCGCCGGTGGTCGTGATCAACCCGTCGCCGGTGCCAAGCAGCAGCCGTCCGATGCTCAGGTTGCCGTAAGCTTGGATAAAGGCGCTCGCACCCGGAATATCCATCACCCGCAGCCCCAACTCCGGCGCATTGACCACGAGATTCCGATCCGCGCTGCCAATCGCACCCGCAGCCGTCAGTTCAACGCGGCCCCCTGCTTTGACGGAGGAAAACAGCCCTTGAGTCTCGGTAATCTCCCCTTCAGCAGTCACGGTAATGTCGCCAAAAGCGGCAATCGCAATAGCTTCGTTCGCGGATAGAGGTGTTGCTGGATGCACCAGCTTGATCGCGCCATCGGTGGTCAACGTCACATCACCCGCTACGGACGCCGCACGCTCCAGCAAGATATCGCCGCCGGTCACGCGCAGATCAAGATCCGCGCCGCTTTCGACAAATACCCTGCCGCCCGGTGCAGAAAGCGCCACGTCAACCCCGTCGCCAGCCCCGATCATACCGTTGGCACGCAGGTGAACGCCCGCCGCTAAAAGTTCCAGATCGCTTGTCGGATTGGCGTCCAGAATGGACCCTGCCCCAGACTCCAACCAAACGGTGCCTTTGGCAAAAATCTCATCCAGCGGAATGTCGGATTTTTCAGCCCGAAGATAGATGCTGCCATCCGCACGCGCATTCAGCGCACCGCCATTCAAAATCTCCAGCGGCATCGGCGCATTCAGGCTGCCGATATCGCCGCCCGCCGCTTCAAGCAGAACCGACTGACCAACCACCCCGCGCCCGTTTGGATCGGCTGTGGTGATCGCACCAGAGCTGCGCAACCGCGCATCGCGCATCGCCTCAAACTGGCGGAGGTACACATCAAGTTCAGAGCCGACATAGGCATTGCGCGCCGCATCAACCACCAATTCGCCCGTCGCCTCTACATCCAGATCATCATTGCGGTTGATGATCACATTGCCCTCATTGACCATGATATCCGCACGGGCAGCAGTGAACAGCACCAGCCGATCCTCACGCGAAAGCTTGCTGCCCGCCGCCTTGATGATCGGGTCGATCCGCTCCCCTATGTCTTGGCCCGACAGCAGCGTCACATTGCGCCCGATCACATTGGGTTCCTCAATGGTAATCTGGGTATCGGTGACCGGCAAAATGAGGTCGCGCCGGAACGACGCTTCCAATTCCGTGGTGGTGAAATAGGCACCTTTGATCAACTCTGCCGCTTCGCGCGCATCAATGGTGGCACGGTAATTCGGATCGAAGGTCATTGAATTATAGACCACCGATTGCGCGTTGAAACGCGCGTTCTGGTCCGCCTGCAACTGGTCTATTTCTATATTCGTCAGCCCGGAGGCCAGCATTTCGCGGCGCCGCTCAGGCGTGTAATAATAAGGTGCTCGCTGCCCGCCAAGCAGGTGGTGGGGGTCAAAGCCGGGTTGATCTTTGAGCTTTGACGCGCGGAACCATTCAAAATAGCTGGCGGTGCGGCTCTCGATCTCACGCTGGATCAATGGGTTATTGTTCAGCTTGTCTTGCTGAATCATCGCCCGAACAGCGTTCTTTTCCGTGGCGGTGGGCTGGTAAACGAAATTTGCGTCAAAATCGGTGTTTGCATATCTGTCCGCCTGCGCATGGTAGGTCAGCGTGCGCTCGGTGACGATGGCATTGATCTTTTCATCATCCGCACCTTTGGCCACAAGCTGACGCCGTTCTGCCGCTGTTAGATCAAGGACCAACGCCGGATCGTATTTGTTGATACCCGTGATCGCACCTTTGCTGTCGCGTTCTACCAACACGTCCCACCATGCGAAATAAGCCTGCGCTTCCTGGTCAATCAACGGCGCAAGCCCAGTTTGGATTTCGGCGGTAGTGGGCTGCGTGAGGGCTGCGTCATCGACCAGCCCCAACTCATCCCACAGCGCCTGAAGCAAATCTGCCTGTGCGCGGCGGTCAGCGGTTTCGCGGCGGTCCTCATCCTCGATGTTGAACTGCGCCGTTTCCAGCCGCACGTCACCTGTGGCCGAACGTACCTGCTCAATGCCCATCCGGTTGTTCAGGCTGCGCAGGTCGATATCGGCGTAGGCGTCAACGTAAAGCGTGCCTTCCGCTTCGACATCAAGGCGCACATCGCCGTATGGCTGTGTGGCTTCGACGCCGATGCTGCCGCTTTCCGACAAAAGCCGCACATCGCCTCCGATGATCTGGCCACCGAACACGGCCGGTCGGATACTGCCTTTCGCCTCCAATTGGACATCATGGCCAAACGTGCTTTCGACGCGTCCGACCAGCAGCTCCCCTTCCGGGTTGCGCAGACGAATATCGTGCAGCGCGGTTGCAGTAACCCCGACCGATTCCCCGGAAACGAGCAGCACATCCTCCGCAGCGCTTGCACGGGCCGCACCGATCAACTCATTGCGGTAGGGCGTCTCGCCTGCGGTAAGGTCAGCGCCTGTCACCCGGCCAAAGATGTCACGGGCGGCAACAGGCCCGACAATGCGGAAAACGCGGGGCTTGAAGCTTGAAGGTGACACGCCACCAATCCGACCATTTCGCGCAGTCAACCTTGTATCGCTCGTTTGAATGATCACCTCTGGCTGCAATGCCAGAATATCGCCGCCGCTGGTTAGGTTGACCTGCCCATTCAGCGCCCGGATACTGCGGTCCAGCAAGATCGAGCCATCGGCCACCACCTCCGCCCGCGATGTCGTGTAGCCGTCAAACTCGATAGAGATCGGCAGATCAGCTTGCAACCGGTGCGTCATCGTGCGCCGTTCGGTGAAGGATCTTGTTGTGGTTATGTCATGCTCACGCTTTTGCCATTGGTTCGAAAACGGAAAGTTGACGACATTGGTGTAGGGGCCATTCGTGACCGTCTCATCAACCTCGCCAATCCGACGCACGGATGAAAAGCGATAAGGGGTAGCATCTATATTGTCGGCAGCAATTTTGACATAGCCAACATCAGGTTTGTTGGCGAGCAGGACATCACTAATTACGTCGGTGCCTACCGGTGTTGCAGGGCCATCCTGAACGCTCCCGCAGTTAATGTTCGCGATGCAGAAATATGTTTCCTTTACATGTGATACCGAAGTGTAGCTGACTTCGTGGTCCTTCGCCTTGGTAAAAAACAGTGCGGCATCATCGACAGGATTATAGGCGGTGCTATCGGCGCCGATAAGGATCTGACTGATGCCCGATGTATTGCTTCTGACAGTAAGGTTGCCTCCCGCCGTCTTTTTATAGATCGTCGTTTCATATTCGGGCGGCGCGCCAATCACATACGGGCGACCCGGCACATGCGGCAGAGGCTTCAGCCGGTCGATGATCCGCACCGTACCTGAA
>NZ_JAKDLJ010000306.1 GCF_030452865.1 Pseudorhodobacter sp. | reverse complement strand
AATGACGATCTGCGCGCGGCAATTGAGCGGTCTCTCACGCAGATATCAACGAACTTCGTAAAATACACCATCGGGACCGCCGATTCATCGGCTTATCTGATAGATGCAGGAAATGAGGTGAAACTTGGCGGAAACGCGGTTGCCATTTTGGCACTCTGTAAATTCTCCGAGGTTACGGGTGACGATTCAACGCTGACGCTAGCTCGGCAATTGGGAAATGGCATATTGTCCATGCAAAATGAAGATGGTAGCTTTTGCCATATTTTAGACGCTGACAGCCTGGCCCCAAAGCAGGCATTCCGCACTGTTTATTATGACGGAGAGGCAGCCTTCGGGCTTATGCGTCTCTATGGCACAACTGGCGAAAAGCGCTGGCTTGATGCAGCGCGCCGTGCCGTCGATTATTTCATATCTAAAGACTATTGGAAGCATAACGATCATTGGTTGGCCTATTGTGTGAATGAGCTTTCCCTTCACTATCCAGAAAAGCGCTACCTTCAATTCGGTCTGCGCAACGTTCAGGATTATCTCAATTTCATTCGCGATCGTATTACCACGTTTCCCACGCTATTAGAACTGTGCTGCGCCACACGGCTACTCGTGCAAAGGTCTCACCAAGATCCGTCGTTGGTCCCGACCATTGACACCCTTGACCTCACCGCTTTTCAGGAAGCGATGGAAACCCGCGCTCAAAATCTTGCAAATGGCTTCTTTTTTCCGGAAGTCGCAATGTATTTCCGGAATCCTGTGCGGATCACAGGAAGTTTTTTTATTCGCCATCACGGATTCCGAGTGCGCATTGATGATGTCGAGCATTACCTTTCTGGTCTGATCGCCTACCGTTCCTATTTGGAAGAGCGAAATCAGTTTTCCGAGATTTGTGAACGACAGAGACGCCGACGGAGCGGCGACGTGAAATCAATGCGATGGACATCAACCGAAGTTGCGAATCTTCTTAAAGGCTCGAAATGGCTCCGCCAGCCAAGTCTTCCGGTGCGGGTAAGTGGTCTTTCTACTTACGCGCCCGGTTTTCGTCCGGGTGACATTGCTGTTGTCAGGCAACCTGGGGCCAAATTCGGAATTGCTCCGTCAGAACTGGAAGAATTCGAAACCCCAGCGCGTATCGCGATCGTGGATAGCGAAGATAGCTCATCAATCAAGGCCGATGCCGTTTTGTACGTTCCAAATTTGCAGACGGCCATAGTGACCTTGGCAAAGGACGCACGCAGGTCGTTGGCGGCTACGGTTATCGGCGTCACCGGCAGCGCGGGCAAGACAAGTGTAACCTCCATGATCGCGCACTGCCTTGACGGGATCGGCAAAGTATCCAGCACCCGATTCAGTGCAAATATGTTGCGCGGGATCGCGTGGAATATTTGTTGTGCGCCTGTTGATACGGAATATTGCGTGCTGGAGATGGCTATTGGGCAGATGGATCAAAACACGCAGTTAGCGCGTCCCGATATTGTGGTCTTTACCAACATTCATCCTGCCCACCTCATTCATCACAAGAACACCGCCACGATTGCAGCCAGGAAATCTCAGATTTTTGCTGGAATGCCCGACAACGGCGTCGCCATTCTAAATCGCGATATGGACGAATATGAAATAGTTGTAGCGGCGGCAGCGGAAAAAGGCGTTACAACTGTCACATATGGATGGACCGACTTGTCCGACATCCATCCTACCTCATCCACTGCTTCAACTGGGAGCGTTGAATTGGATGTTTTCGGTCAGCCCCATGTCGTGCCTGTTGTTGGCGCAGGAAGCTCTGCTGTCTATAATACAATGGCGATTGTTGCTACACTGCATGTTTTGCACCAGCCGGTTCAGCCCATCGCCGGACGTCTCGCGACGTTCACCAGACCCACTGGTCGTGGCCAGATTATCCAGTTGGCAACCTCCAATGGAACCGCCCGCATCTTAGACCATTCCTATAATGCAAATCCAGCCTCCACACGCGCTGCACTGGAGGAGTTCTTTGCAATGCCGTGCAATGGAAATCGCGTTATTATCCTCGGTCAGATGGCAGAACTAGGTGACGAAAGCCGATCGGCACATATCGACCTTATTGAGTATCTTGCAACTCAACCGATGGATTCGGTTCATCTTATTGGTGATGACTTTAGGGCAGCCGTTCGTGAGGTCAGGAACGATGACAGATTTCATATCATAGACCTCTGCGACCTTGATTATATATTGAATCAACAAGTCGCTGGGGGCGATCTTATTTTAATTAAGGGATCCAATAGTGCTGGCCTGTTCGATTATTTGGGGAAGTTCAGATACTGACATGATTGACCAGCACCTATTTTACTGGAGACCATGACGGGCCATGCGAGGCCACCCCATCGACGGCATCAATGTGCCAAGATAAATGTATCCCGCCCCTGATCAGTCAGTCGCTTTTGACGACAACGCCTTGATAACATCCGCCCCTTGGGTTCCAGATTGGCATTTCGATTGCATCGTCTTCCGCTGTCTGGATCGGCATGCCGCAGGCGTGAGTTGCGCAACAACGCCATACCACCTGAACCTGCGCCCATCCTACCCATCAACGTTTGCCACTGTTGCCAGTCACGAATGTGTTCGAGCAAAGGAGGCGGTTCTTCCCTCGCAAGACAAAGGCATTCAATCGACATTTTGACGGTGCCTTCGCGTGATTTCGGGCGCGGAGCCTTCGACTTATTTCGGCGACAGAAACTCCCATACGCAAGATTCTAAATGAGATGCGGAAAGCGCCCCATATCCAACAGCCGGCACCAATGGCACTGTGCCAGCGGTTGTTGGGTTCTTGGCAAAATAGCTGTTCCAACTGTTACGAAAAATGAACCAACCGCCCAAGGGTTCCGATGGATCTGCCTCAAACCCGACAAGGCACACAGTGTGGCCATCAGTGGCGGTTTCTTGCATTTCGGTGCCGTCAACGGCTTTGTCGAGAGGGCAATACACGATGCCTCGCTGTTCGGCTGGGCCGGATTTCCAATTTGAAACATTGTATTTGGTCAGAAAGGTGGCGAGAGAGATTGCCACTGGCCGACCCTGCTTTAATAGCCCATGCAGTAGGATCGCCAAACCATGGATCCGATCTTTTTCTTCGCGAAAATCATCATAATCAAACCGGGTATGTCGGCGGTTTTCTGCTTCGGTCACTGCGCTTGCATTTGGGGCCGGTCCATCAATGCCAGTGACCAACTTCTTCATATATTTCATTTGTGATGTAGCACAAAGACCCATAGTCTCAATTACTTCTCGCGCATGCGAGAGGCGGGTAGCGCCAAAATCATGTTTCGGCGCGGGATCAATTTCCGCCAGATGTGTGTGTCGCATCTGATAATAGAGAAATTGTTCCGACAGCGATTCACGCAGGCCCTGATCCGGGCGCCAGTACTGTTCCATCATCGCCACGGCCGCAAATGCGGTGCAGGTCGGTCGCGAGCCTTGATCCTTGACAGTCC
This sequence comes from Pseudorhodobacter sp., assembly GCF_030452865.1. Lineage (GTDB taxonomy): Bacteria > Pseudomonadota > Alphaproteobacteria > Rhodobacterales > Rhodobacteraceae > Pseudorhodobacter. The sequence goes on along the minus strand of NZ_JAKDLJ010000306.1, from coordinate 1,075 downwards.
AATTTGGGTCTACCGTCTGTGAAAACGGAATCGGCCCATCTTGGATAACCAATGATTTGTCGTCGCGTTTTGCCCGCATCGCTTGGAAATAGCCTGCATTGAGATACTCGCGGACACTGGCTGGCAAGCCCGCGCCAAATCCGGCCGTTTCTAGGGTCATGTCATTTTCCTCCGTCCACCCTGTGCGTTATGTGCCAATATTCAATTCCTGCACCCCGACCCGATCTGACCATTCGGATTTCGCCGCGTTGATCACATCAGTAACCGCAGGCATCAGCGATAGGTGACGGGTCCAGAGCCATGCAGCTATGTCACGACCGGCATCTGTATCTGCGCGGAAATGCACGCCCGCAACCTCGCGATTTCGGGCCAAACGATCGGTAAGTAATTGCATATAGGGAAACAAGTGGCCGGCCTCACCGTCAGGCATCGCCGCCGTCAACAGCTGGAGGACAAGGTGATTTTGCAGTGAATGATTGGACGGGAACGACGGATGCGCTGGTGTCGGGATTGAGGTGACAAGCGTCGGTATCAAATGAACGGGGCGCGCCACACCAAAGAAATCCTTGAAATACATCCCCACCATTTGCCCAATCGTATACGCCACGGACAGCAAGATAAAACTGTTGGGCTTGGTGGCGGGATTCATCGCCAAAAGATTGGCCCAATACGCGCCAGCATAATCGGCTTGCGCCAAAAGCTCTGCCACGGACACAGGGCGTTCATTGATCATGTTGTCGACCATCGGGCCAAGCTGCACTGCGGCAACAAGCGGATCGCTGAAATCCGGAACAACCAACGACAGCCCTGGGGCACCCCATGTCTTTCCCCGCACAGCCGTCGTGGATTTGCTCCACTCACGGGCGCAAAAATCTGCCAGGATTACCTGCGCACGCAATTCCGGTGCCCAATCGGTTTTCTTATAGGCCAGAGGGGTACGTGGTATAGTATATTTTCCCAACCCTGTGGCCAGATATGTCCCGAAGGGTAATGGTACGGCGCCCACCGGACCAGTGGATCCCACGGAAAGCCCCCCATTCAAGGGCCCGGGCGAGGGCGCGGTGGGGGCCGGGGG
>NZ_JAKDLJ010000305.1 GCF_030452865.1 Pseudorhodobacter sp. | reverse complement strand
CGCCGCTTGCGCCTGCCCCGGCGATTTGATCGTGACCGGCGCGCCATTGATCCTGACCTCGCCCGTGTGCGACCGCAGCCCAACCAAACCTTCCATCGCCTCCGTCCGACCAGAGCCGATCAGGCCGGAAATGCCCAAAATCTCGCCTTTGTGCAGATCGAAGCTGATGTCGCGGACAAAACCCGGCACGCTCAACTCCTTGACAGCAAGTACAACATCGCGGCCCACTGCGGTGTCGCGCTGCGGATAAAGCGAGGAAACATCGCGCCCCACCATCGCTTCCGCCATCTGATCCTCGGTATAATCAGCTGTCAGACCTTGGGAAACAACTGCACCATCGCGCAAAATGGTGATCCTGTCCGAAATCCGCTTCACCTCATCCAGTTTGTGCGAGGTGAACAAGATCGCGACACCCGCCGCCTTCAGGTGTTCGACCTGCGCGAACAACACTTCGGCTTCGCGTTCGGTCAGCACTGCCGTCGGCTCATCCATGATCAGCACTTTGGCGTTGCGGGACAGCGCCTTGGCAATCTCCACCATCTGCTTGTCGGCATTCGCAATATCGCGCACCCGAGCGTTCGGGGAAACGCCGCAGTTCAGCCGTTCCAGCAGCGCCTGCGCCTCTGCCTGCATCGCTTTGGTGTCGAGCAAAAGCCCGCGCTTCTTCTCATGGCCCAGAAAGATGTTCTGCTCCACGGTCAACGGGTCGGCAAGATTGAACTCCTGATGGATCAGGACGACGCCCTGCGTCTCCGCCTCCTGCGACCCGGCAAACCGCACCGGCACATCGTTCAGCGCGACCGTGCCGGAGGTCGGGGCGAGATAGCCCGCCATGATTTTCATCGTCGTCGATTTCCCCGCGCCATTCTCACCGATCAGGGCGTGGACCTCGCCGGGTGCAAGGGTGATACTGACATCATGCAGCACCTCCACCGGGCCAAAGCTGCGACGAAGATTTGTCAGCGAAAGGGAAATCGGCGCGGTCATACCGAAACCCAAGCCGCGTTGCGGTTTGAGGATCGAACGCAGGCATCAATGAACACCACCCCGGCCAATCCGTCCTGAACCGTGGGTAACAAGTGCTCCGGTCGGCCACCATCTCGCGCAGCAACAATCAAATCCGCCGCCTCGTTGTAGATATTGGCGAAACCTTCGAGATAGCCTTCGGGATGGCCAGGCGGGATGCGGGAGGCTGTTTGATTGGCAGCAATGGCCCCTGCTCCGTTGCGGGTCAGCAGGCGTTTGGGTTCACCGTGCGGCGTGAACCACAGGTAATTCGGGTCTTCCTGCGACCATTCCAGCCCGCCTTTGTCGCCGTAAACCCGCAGCCTCAAAGCGTTCTCATTGCCCGGCGCGACCTGCGACGACCACAGCATCCCCTTGGCCCCGCCTTTGTAGCGCAGCATCACATGCACATTGTCATCCAGCCTGCGGCCTTCAACAAAGCTGGTCAGATCGGCGGCAAGACTGTCCAGCGTCAAGCCAGTCACAAACCCCGCAAGGTTATAGGCGTGGGTGCCGATATCGCCGACACAGCCCCCCGCACCGGAGCGCGCCGGATCGGTGCGCCATTCGGCTTGCTTCGCGCCGGTCTGTTCCACCGCGTCAGTCAGCCAGTCCTGCGGATATTCGACCTGCACCACGCGCAGCTTGCCAAGCGCCCCCTCCGCCACCATGGCGCGGGCTTGGCGCACCATCGGGTAACCCGTGTAATTATGCGTCAGCACAAACAACGCATCCGACTTTTCCGCCGCCGCAACCAGCTTTTTCGCGTCCGCCAAGGTCGAGGTCAGCGGCTTGTCACAAATCACATGGATGCCGCGCTTCAGGAACTCGCGCGCCGCCGCGTAATGCACATGGTTCGGCGTCACAATCGCAACCGCCTCCACCCCGTTTTTCAGCCGCGCCTCGCGCTGCGCCATCTCAACGAAATCGCCGTAGCAGCGATCCGCCGCCAGTCCCAGCGCGGCACCGGACGCCTTCGATTTCTCCGGCGTTGAGGATAGCGCGCCCGCAACCAATTGAAACCGCCCGTCAATGCGTGAGGCAATGCGATGCACCCCGCCGATAAAGGCGTCGTTGCCGCCGCCAACCATACCAAGCCGAATCGGGGCCATCAGGAAATCCCCATCATTTTCGCGTTCAGCGCCGTATCCGCGCCGCCATCGGCAAAGTCGTCAAAGGCGCGCTCCGTCACGCGGATGATGTGATCCTTGACGAATTGCGCCCCTTCGCGCGCCCCATCCTCGGGGTGTTTGAGCGCACATTCCCATTCCACCACAGCCCAGCCGTCAAAATCATTCGCCGCCATCTTGGAAAACACCGCGCCAAAATCGACCTGCCCATCGCCAAGGCTGCGGAACCGGCCCGCCCGGTTGACCCATGGCTGATAACCACCGTAAACGCCTTGACGCCCGGTCGGGTTGAACTCCGCATCCTTGACGTGGAACATGCGGATACGGTCTTTGTATATGTCGATATTATCAAGGTAATCAAGGCATTGCAGCACATAATGCGACGGGTCATAGAGCATGTTTGCGCGGGCGTGGTTGCCGGTGCGTTCCAGAAACATCTCATAGGTGACACCATCATGCAGGTCTTCGCCGGGGTGAATCTCATAGCAGACATCGACGCCACAGTCCTCGGCGTGGTCCAGAATCGGCAACCAGCGTTTGGCCAATTCGTCAAACGCCTGCTCCACCAAGCCCGCAGGGCGCTGCGGCCACGGGTAGACATAGGGCCAGGCCAGTGCGCCGGAAAACGTGGCATGTGCGGTGATGCCAAGGTTCTTCGACGCCGACAGCGCCTTTTTCACCTGATCGACCGCCCATGCCTGCCGCGCCTTCGGGTTGCCGCGCACGGATGGGGCGGCGAACCCGTCAAACACGTCGTCGTAAGCCGGATGCACCGCGACCAACTGACCTTGAAGATGGGTCGAAAGCTCCGTCACCTCCACACCGTTCGCCCGCGCTTGGCCCGCCCATTCCTCGCAATAGGTTTTGGACGTGGCGGCCTTGTCCAGATCAATCAACCGCGCGTCCCAACTGGGAACCTGCACACCTTTATAGCCGCAATCCGCCGCCCATCTGGTGATGCTGTCCCATGAATTGAACGGTGCGGCATCGCCCGCGAACTGTGCCAGAAACAGCGCCGGCCCGTTGATCGTTTTCATCTTAACCCTCCCTCGCGTCACACATAGCGGTTGACGATATTTTCCAGCTTTTCCTGCTGACCAGACACCGGCGCGGGGCGCAGGTTCGCCGCTTCGGCCCGCGCCGCAATCCCTTCCAGCGTGGCCCCATCGGCCAGCATCGCTTGGGCGGCGTCACTTTCCCACCCGGAATATCGCGCGCGGCGCGGGCCTTCCAAAGCACCATCGGCAATCATCGCATGGGCCGATTTCAGCCCCCGCGCGCAGATATCCATGCCGCCGATATGGGCCGCGATCAGGTCGCTCGCGTCCAGCGATTGACGCCGCAATTTGGCGTCAAAATTGGTGCCTCCGGTGGTGAAGCCGCCTGCCATCAACACCTCGTAATAGGCCAATGCCGCCTCGGACGGCGAATTGGGGAACTGGTCGGTATCCCAGCCGGATTGATAGTCATTGCGGTTCATGTCGATGGAGCCGAAAATCCCTAAGGTCCGCGCCATCGCCAGCTCATGCTCAAACGAATGACCAGCAAGGATCGCATGACCCTGTTCGATGTTCATCTTGACTTCGTTCTCAAGTCCAAACCGCCTGAGGAAACCATAAACCGTCGCCACATCGAAATCATATTGATGTTTCGTCGGCTCCTGCGGCTTCGGTTCGATCAAGATCGCGCCTTTGAAGCCGATCTTGTGCTTGTACTCAACCACCATGCTCAGGAAACGGCCCATCTGCTGCAACTCCCGCTCCAGATCGGTATTGAGCAGGGTTTCATAGCCTTCGCGCCCGCCCCAAAGCACATAATTCTCACCGTTGAGACGATGGGTCACATCCATGCAGGATTTCACCGTCGAGGCGCAGTAGGCGAACACATCCGGGTCCGGGTTGGTCGCCGCCCCCGACATATAGCGCCGGTTGGAGAACATGTTCGCAGTCCCCCACAGCAGCTTCGGCCCGCCCTGCGCCATCTTTTCCGCAAAGTAATCCGCCATCTCATTCAGGCGCTTGTGACTTTCCGCCAACGTGTCGCCTTCGGGGCGGATATCGTGGTCGTGGAAACAGAAAAACGGCACGCCGAGGATGCGGAACATCTCAAACGCGGCATCGGCCTTTTGCTTCGCCAGTGCCATCGTGTCGGCGGGGAACCAAGGGCGTTCAAAGGTTTGGCCGCCGAACGGGTCGTTGCCTTCCCAGACGAAGTTGTGCCAGTAGCAGACGGCAAAGCGCAGATGCTCCGCCATGGTTTTGCCGCCAACCATTTCGGCCGGGTTGTAGTGGCGAAACTGCATGGGATCGGTGCAATTCGGCCCGCCATAGGTGATCGGTGCGATATCAGCGAAATATTCGGTCATCAGATGTTCTCTCGACTATAGATGTTCAACCGGATTTTCCCGGCATCAGGGGGTAGGT
>NZ_JAKDLJ010000304.1 GCF_030452865.1 Pseudorhodobacter sp. | reverse complement strand
TTGATACCTGCCTTCCAACCCGCCCCCCATTTGGGCACATCCCTGGGCATGCTCATCGACCGGATGGGCTGGCCGTTGGTCTGGCTCGTGCTGATGTAACTGCCCCCGATGAACCCCTCGGCGGCAAAATCGATCTGGTTTATCGCATAATCGTCAATGCAATAGCCGTTCGATCCGGCCCCGACAAAGGGGTTGAAATCAATATCCTCAAAGAACATCGAGGTGCCACCGTTCATCTGATAGGCATAGTTCTTGCCCGTCACGCCTTCGCCGGTCTGCGGGTTGTACGGCTCTCCAATTCCCGAAAGCAGCATCAGGTGGGTATTGTGCAACTGATAGGCCGCAAGGATTACCAGATCGGCGGGCTGAAACACCTCTTCACCGGCTTTTTCGTCCCAATAGGTAACGCCGGTCGCGGTCTTGCCGTCAGCGGCTTTTTCCACCCGCAATACCTCGCAATGGGTGCGATAGCTGAAATTGGGCCGCCGTTTCAAAGCGTCCAGAATACAGGTCTGGGGCGAGCCCTTCGAATAGTTCAGACAGCCATACCGCTCACAAAAACCGCAATAGTTGCACGGGCCAAGCTGCATACCATATTCGTTGACATAGGCTTCGGAGGCGTTGGCCGCAGGGCGCGGAAACGGGTGCAGACCCATCTTTTCGGCAGCCGCCTTGAACAGCCGCCCGTTCAGGGTTTGCGGTAAAGGCGGCATTGGAAAGTCGCGCGCGCGCGGTGCCTCAAACGGGTTGCCGCCGGGGATGATCTTGCCGTTGATATTGCCTGCCTGACCCGCGATTCCGGCCATATATTCGAACCGGTCGAAATGCGGCTCCAACTCTTCGTAGGTGACGCCCCAATCCTGAATCGTCATATCTTCGGGGATGATCGCCGCGCCGAACTCCTCCTCGACATAAGAGCGCAGGCGAAGTTCTTCTGCCATGGGGCGCCAGTTGTGGCCATTCCAGTGAATCCCCGCACCGCCGACGCCGTCTCCGGGCAGGAACGAACCGAGCTGGCGGTAGGGCAGGGCGGTGTCGCCGGTCTTGTGCCGCACCGTGACGGTGGAATTCTTCGGCTTTTGCATAAAGCCGTAGCGGATGCCAAAGCGCAATTCATCCGCGACATCAGGATACTGGAAATCGGGAACCGTATCGCGGTCAGCGCCGCGTTCCAGCGCCAACACCTCAAGCCCTTCATCTGCCAGCTCGATGGCCAGCATGGCACCCGTCCAGCCCAGCCCGACAATCACCACATCTTTGCGTTTTTCCTCTCGTGCCATGATTTATGCCCTCTCACCCGCAATGGAAACCGGCCCCAGCGGATAGGGCACGTTGTCTTTTGACGGGTCCGTCCATTCCAGAAAGCTGGCCCGCGCGCCGGGAAAGCCGATATAGACCCACGCCGCCATGCCATGATTGCCGCCATAAAGGGGGTCGGCGAAATAGCCTTCCTTGGTGTTCTGAAGCAGCAGGCTGAAGAAATCCCGCAACTCGGGGCCAAGCGGCACGTCGCCCGCCTCCAGCGCGGTTAGTGCAGCGTCCTGCGTGTCTGCATCGAGATCGGCAAACGCAGCGCCATGCTTGGAACTGCACCAATCATTGAAGCCAGCGATGCCGCCGCGATAGACCTCGGCCGGGGTCAGCGGCGACTGGTAGCCGAACAGCGGCGCGGCATCCGGCTGATGCGGGCCTTCCATATACCACGTCGCCGCCTGGCCAAACTCGCCCGCCATCTCGCGGTCGATGAACACCGGCACGCGGGTTTCCAGCGCGCCGGGGCCGTCGCCATCGGACGGGATCAGCCGCGCGGTTGCCGCCATCACGAACGCCCATTCCGCCGCATCGAAATATTCGGCCTGATACTCCTCCAGCGGGACCGGGGGCTGCTGCGCGGCAAGGGGCCGCGCGACGGTGGACAAAGCAGCGCCGGCAACACTTCCCTGAAGGAACCGGCGCCGGGTTGCTCGGAAATCGCGGGTGGAGCGAGGTGCCATGAAAGGCTCTCCTTTTCAGCTGAGCAGAGAGGACGGTGACAGGCTGTTCCCTACCAGCCTGCGGCATCTTCCGAAGGAAAGCAACTTCAACGTGTGGAATGGGGGAGCGGATGCGCGTGAGGGTGCCGAACGCTCTGCGTCAGTGCCGAGCAGATTGGTGTGCGATCACTGCGCGATCTCGTCAAGGCCGCGGGTGACCAGGATCGACGCAAGGGCCATCGCGGCAAAGATCAACAGCGTCACCTGCGGACCCGCCAATGAGGCCAGCGCACCGAACAGCCCCGATCCCAGCAGAAGCAGTCCGATCACCGTGTTCGACACCGCAGTATAGGCGGCGCGGCTGTCTTTGGGGGCCATATCCACCAGATAGATCACCCGCCCCTGCCGTACCCCGTGATAGGCGATCATCAGCACGAACAGAACCAGCGGCAACGCCCAGATCGCGCCCGATAAGCCGACCAGATCCAGCGCCACCGCCGATACCAGCGCCAGCGCCCCCGCCAGAGCCGATACGATCAACACCCGCCGGCTGGACCTGTCCGCCATCCGCCCCCAGATCCACGAACTCAGCAGCGAGGCAATGGAGGATGCCAGAACCAGCGCACCCAAGCGGTCAAAACTGCCCTGGCCCGCCTGCGCGCCCAGAAGCACGATATAGGGCGGCGCAAGGGCCGTTGAGGTCAATAGCCCCCGCGCATAGATGAACCGGCGCAACTGGGGATCGCGGCGCAGGATGCTCAGTTGGCCGAAGGTGGGCGTTCCTCTCGTCCCCGGTGCCGGCTCTTCCCAAAGCGTGGAAAACAGCAGGCCAGCGCCCAGCCACAGCAGGGCCGCAAGCGCGATCGCCACGAGAACCAGCGTCGCCCGGTCCACCAGTCCCGACATCAGAACCAGGGCGAAAATCACGACCGCCCCCGCGCCCAGCGATGTGGCGGTGCCGGTCGCCGCACCGCGCCGTGACTGGCCCACCGTCTTGCCCAGCACGTCGGTATAGCTGACCGAACAGATGGAGCGCGACACGGCCAGCACCGCCAGCAACGCGCAGATCGTGGCACCCGCGGCGGCACCTCTCAACGTCAGCGCGGCCAGCACGATCCCCGCTGCGGCAACGCCCTGTCCGATGCTGCCTGCGGCCCAGGCCCATTTGCGCCGGTCCATCGCCTGCACATGCGGCGCGGTGAACAGTTGCGGCAGCAGCGCCCCCGCCTCGCGGATCGGCACCAGCAGGCCGACGAAAAAAGCCGACGCCCCCAAATGGTCCAGCAGCCAAGACAGCACCAGTTTCGGGTCAATCAACCCGTCCGCGATCTTGCTCATCGACAGCGATCCGGCATGGCGCAGAAAATTGCCGGGCTCACGTTTCGCCTGTGCGTCTGACAGGCCACCCGCGCCTTCAGTGCTGTCCACCAAAGCCTCGAACAGTGTCTCCTCAAAATCCGGTGTGGTCATCAAACTGTCCAATCAAGATTTGCCGTCATCCGGTGCGGGCCGTTCCCTTTCGGTCCCGCAGATCCTTTAGCGCGACAAGCAGCGCCAATATGACCACAAAGGCAATCAGGCCCAATCCCACAATCATCGCTGTCCCCCAGGACGAGACCGCCAGCGTGGCAAACACCGCCGCCGTGATCATCGCAATTCCGACGGCTGTGCCGATCCTTTGTCCGGTTTGCATGATCGCCCCCGAGCTCCCCGCGTAATCTAGTGGCACATCGGCCAACGTCAGCGTCTGGTTCGGGCTGATGACCGTGCCTTGCGCCACGCCGACGAATGACAGCGATGCCATCAACCACCAGATGCTCAGATGGCCAGCCTCGAACAGGATGACGACGAGGATGCTGAGTGCGAGGCCGAGCAGGGCGATCAGCAAACCACCAACCACCAGCTTGCGGCCAAGATCGGCGACCCGGCGCCCGGCCCAATGGGCGGCATAGGCCGACAGCAGAGCGGCGGGAATTCCGAAGGTCGCAGATTGCAGCGCCGTTTTTCCGTCGCCTTCCTGAACATAAAGTGCGACCAGAACCCAGACGCTTGTGATCCCCATAAAATACAGCGCCATGATGCTGATGCCGTTGGTATAGCTGCGGGTCGAGAATATCTTGAGATCGACCATCGGGCTGAGCCCCAGTCTGACATAACGCCTCTCCCATAGCACCCATAGCCAGACCAGCAGCAGCCCGGCCGGCAGCAGAAGCCAGATCGCCGCGCCGCCTCTCCCTTCCATGAACGGAAAGAGGACGGCTAGAACCGCCAGACCCAATAAAATCGCGCCCACCGGATCAAGCGAGCGCAATCCGCTGCCTGTCCGGGGCAATCGCACGATCAAGGGGCGCGGGAACCACAAGAGTCCGAGGACGATCGCCAGCACGCCGATCGGAATGTTGACCAGAAACGTCAAGCGCCAGCCGATGTCCGTCCCGCCCAACTGGATCAGAAGGCCGCCCAGAACCGGGCCGATGGCGACCGAAAAACCGACCGTCGTGCCGAAATAGCCGAAGGCCCGCCCGCGCGCATCGCCACGGAAATAGTGCTGGATCATCCCCAGCCCCTGCGGGTTCAGGAGGCCCGAACC
>NZ_JAKDLJ010000303.1 GCF_030452865.1 Pseudorhodobacter sp. | reverse complement strand
TCAAACAGCATATATTGATGGCTCATCACCATCATCGGCACTTCGCGGCCAAACATGCGCCCGACCTCACGCGCATAATAACCGGCCGCATTCACCACATATTCGCAGCGCACCTCACCCTTTTCAGTAACAATAACCCACTCATCACCGTCTCGCCGCACGGCGGTCACCGGACAAAACCGCTCCACCCGCGCGCCCATGTTGCGCGCACCTTTGGCCAGTGCCTGCGTCAATTGCGCCGGGTCAATATCGCCATCATAGGGATCATACAAAGCACCCGCCAAGCCCTGCGTCTCCAGAAATGGATAGCGCGCCTTGATCTCGTCCGGCGCCAGGATGTCCAAATCCATCCCCTGATAGCGCCCCATGCCGACAACACGCCGAAACTCATCCATCCGCGCCGCCGTATGACCAAGGCGAACCGATCCGGTGACGTGGTAATTCATCGGATAGTCAACCTCGGCCCCCAACCCGCGATAAAGCTGCGCCGAGTACCGCTGCATATTCATGATCGACCATGACGCCGAAAATGTCGGCACATTCCCCGCCGCGTGCCAGGTCGAACCCGCCGTCAATTCGTTCTTTTCCAGCAACAGGCAATCGCTCCAACCCGCCCTAGCCAAATGATACAGACAAGATGCCCCAACCGCACCGCCGCCAATAATCACCACCCGCGCCGATGTCGGAAAATCCGCCATAGCTGCCCCCCTCATCTGTTCAAAAATATCCGCGCCGCAGGCATCCGACACCCGCCACCGGCAGAACCCTCACAAAAAACTATCCTCCCGAAACCAAACTCTTTCAATTCGGAGGTTTCGGCCTTATCAATCGGAAATTCCGATCAGGAGGCGCGATGCAACCCGACCTCATTGAAACCTTCCTCGATCTTGTCGAAACCCGCAGCTTCAATCGGACTGCCGAACGCCAGGGGCTGACGCAATCGACCATATCGGGCCGGGTGTCGTCGCTCGAATCCTCACTCGGGGTGCGGCTGTTCACCCGGTCGCGGGCGGGGACGGAGCTGACCACCGAAGGGCTGAAGTTTGAACCCCACGCCCGAACCCTGCGCCACGCTTGGGCAGAGGCGCGCCATTCCGTAACCCCGACTGGCGAAGCGGTGATCAATATCCGGCTGGGCATCCAAAGCGATCTTGCCCAGAACCACCTCGGAGACTGGATGCATGGGTTTCGCAAACATCTGCCCGATTGCGCCTTCTATATCGAACCGGATTTCTCGGCCCAGATGTGCCGTGATCTGACCTCCGGTGCGTCGGATTTCGCGGTGCTTTACACGCCCTACCCCTCGCCCGATTTGAATTTCACCTCATTGGGCGAAACCCGTTATCGGCTGATTTCATCCGAAACCGACAATCGCGCAGGCCTTCGACGGGAAACTTACATACGCGCAAGCTTTGCACCCGCCTTTGATGCCCACCACCGCATCGCCCTGCCGGAACTGCAAGAAACCCCCATCGCCGCAGGCCAAAGTGCCACGATCGCAGGGCTGCTGGCCAAACTCGGTGGCTCGGCCTATGTGCTGGACGTGATGGCTGCGGATATGATTGCCAGCGGTCACTTCCAGGCCGTCACAGACGCGCCCGTCATCCGACAGCCCGTCCATGCCGCAACCCATTTGCGCCACCGCATCTCAAAACTGCACCGACAACTTCTTCGGGTCGTCCAGCAAACCTTTACGACCAGCTAGACAATCTCAACCGAGTATTTCTCGATCACCGTATTCGCCAGCAGCTTGTCGCACATCGCCTTGACCTGCGCTTTTGCGGCCTCAACATCGTCGCCCGCAAGGTCCAGCTCAATCACTTTGCCCTGCCGCACGCCTTGCACACCTACGAAACCCAAAGTCCCGAGGGCGTGACGCACCGCTTCGCCTTGCGGGTCCAGAACCCCGTCTTTCAGCATGACATGCACACGAGCTTTCATCATCAGCGCCTTTCAGTTGATAAGGGTCGGCTTCGGCGTATGCGTAACATTGGAAGGCAGAACCCCCAGACGCCGCGCGAGTTCGGTGTAGACATCCGCCAATGGCACCGGGTCGCGCAACTGGTCATCGCGTTCCGACAGGTCAAGTCCGCGAATATCCCAAAGGCGGCAACTGTCGGGGCTGATTTCATCCGCAACGATCAGGCGCATGAAATCACCTTCCCAGACGCGGCCGATTTCCAGACGGAAATCCGCCAGCCGCACACCGACACCCAACATCACCCCGGTCAAAAAGTCATTCACCCGCAGCGCCAGCGCCACGATATCATCCAGATCCTGCTGATTGCCCCAGCCGAAGGCGACGATATGTTCCTCCGCCACCATCGGGTTGCCCAGCTTCTCATCCTTGACGTAATATTCGACAATCGGACGCGGCAAAGGGGTGCCAACAGCAATCCCCAAACGCTCGGACAAACCGCCGGCTGCATAGTTGCGCACCACGATTTCGAGCGGCAGAATCTCGGCCATACGGACCATCTGTTCGCGCATGTTCAGACGTTTGATGAAATGGGTCGGAACGCCGATGCTGTTCAGACCTGTCATGAAAAACTCTGACAACCGGTTGTTCAGCACACCTTTGCCCTCGACCGTCGCCTGCGGGGGCGAGGCATCGAGCGCGCCGTCATCCTTGAAATACTGGATCAGGGTGCCAGGTTCCGGTCCTTCATACAGGATCTTCGCCTTGCCTTCATAAACCTTCTTGCGACGCGCCATGAAGTCCCCGATTGTCCAGACAGCCAGATTGGCTGCGCGGGCGGCATTCTGCCACCGTTTTGCATACCCCACGCGCTATAGTGGAACCCGGCGCCGGTCGCAAGGCGGCGATATCGACGGCACAGCCCCCTTGCGGCAAACGCCCATGAAGGGCATATCAGAACCAAGCTGAACCAGAAGGAAGGGTCTTCCATGTCAACATTCGACGAGCGCGCCACTGCCTTTGAGGCCAAATTCGCCCATGACGCCGAAATGCAGTTTCGCGCCGAGGCGCGGTGCAACAAACTCGTTGGCCTCTGGGCCGCAGAGATTCTGGGCAAGACCGGCGACGATGCAACCGAATACGCGATGACGGTGGTTGCCGCCGATTTCGAAGAAGCCGGGAATGAGGATGTCGTGCGCAAACTCGCCGCCGATCTGACAGGCCGGGTCAGCGCGGATGAGATCCGCACCAAGTTGGCCACAACGCTCGCCGTTGCCAAGGCTCAGTTGATGAGCGAATTCTGAGCAGCGGCGCCGTCAGCGGGTACGCCCCTTGCGGCCCGACCTCCGATGTGTTGAACAATCGCACGCAGCTGAAAAGGATTTGGCTCCCCACAGCCTTGCGTGGCGGTTGGGAGAGAATCGCAACTCCCGCCCGATGACATACGGATTACCACGTCCCGAAAAGGCCATGACATGACCAATGCCGAAACCACGAACGCACTCTCGAAGCTGCTTGAAACCCGTGACTGGCTGCTGGCCGATGGTGCGACCGGCACCAATCTTTTCAACATGGGACTGGAATCGGGGGAGCCGCCGGAGTTCTGGAATATCGACAAGCCCGAAAACATCCGCCAGCTTTACAAAGGGGCTGTCGACGCGGGGTCCGATATTTTCCTGACCAACACCTTTGGCGGCAACGCCAGCCGCCTGAAACTGCACAAAGCGCAAGCCCGCGTGCATGATCTTAATCGCATTGGCGCAGAGATTGCGCGCGACGTGGCAGATGCCGCAGGTCGCCCGGTGGTGGTTGCAGGCTCGGTTGGGCCGACAGGCGATATTTTTGTTCCGATGGGCACTCTGACCCATGCGCTGGCGGTGGAAATGTTTCACGAGCAGGCCGAGGGGCTGAAGGCTGGCGGGGTTGATGTGCTTTGGGTCGAAACCATTTCCGCGCCGGAAGAATACAAGGCAGCGGCCGAGGCCGCGCGACTGGCCGGAATGCCCTGGTGTGGCACGATGAGTTTTGACACCGCAGGGCGCACGATGATGGGCGTCACCTCGGCCGCAATGGTTGATATGGTGGAAAAGCTGTCCAACCCGCCGCTTGCCTTCGGGGCCAATTGCGGCGTTGGCGCATCTGATCTGATGCGCACGGTTTTGGGCTTCGCCGCCCAAGGGTCGGAACGTCCGCTGATCGCCAAGGGCAACGCCGGGATCCCCAAATACCATGACGGCCATATCCATTATGACGGCACGCCCGACCTGATGGCGGAATATGCCGTGCTTGCGCGTGACGCCGGTGTGCGCATTATTGGCGGTTGCTGTGGCACCATGCCGGTGCACCTGACCGCGATGCGCAAGGCGCTGGAGGAACGCCCGAAAGGACCGCGCCCAACGCTGGAGCAGATCTCGGCGGCACTTGGCGGCTTTTCCTCCGCCTCGGACGGGACCGGCGATGATGCCAATGCACCCAAGCGGGAACGGCGCGGGCGTCGTTAATCCAACACATCAACAACGCCACATAACAGCCTGATACACATCAGAACAATCGAGGCTGATCTCCCGCGCAAGCGGGCGATCGGAACAGGTCGCAGCGCAGGTCCGGCAGCGACAGATGCAGGCCCGAACGCTCCCGCGCTACGGCAAAA
>NZ_JAKDLJ010000302.1 GCF_030452865.1 Pseudorhodobacter sp. | reverse complement strand
TAGGGTCAGCGTGGTTGAGGTGGTTGGTGCCAGTCCGATCGGGCAGGCTTCCGGCTGGCGTGGCAGGCAAAGCGGAAAATCGGCAGCCCGCATCAAGGTACTGTCGGGGTTGGACGAAATTGCGATCAGCGGAATGGAAAACCGCCGGACATGATAGAGCAGGTCGCGCAATTCAGCCGTTTCGCCGGAGTTTGAGATCAAAAGGCATATATCCTGCGCGGTGATCATTCCCAGGTCGCCATGGCTGGCCTCGGCCCCGTGGATAAAGAACGCAGGTGTCCCGGTAGAGGCGAAAGTCGCGGCAATCTTGCGCCCGATATGGCCGGATTTCCCGACCCCCGCAACGATCACCCGCCCGGTTATGGCCATGATTGCTGCCACCGCCGCGGGCAATTCTGCGGGTGGGTTTGCCGCCATGCAGGCCAAAGCCTCTGCCTCCACGCGAAGCGTCCGTTTCGCGGCGTCCATCACAAGGGTTTCCGACATCAGTTGTTTCACGCCTATGCGGTTCCTGTTTATGCGATCTTTCGTTCGAATACGAAGCAGCATTCCCCACCAAGGGATGCACGATCTTGGTGCAGGCTATATAATTCATTGAATCATGGGAATACAGCGCCTTTAAGGGGTTGCCACGTTTGCGCACGCCGCTCGTGCCGCGTGAATATTCGCATCACGCCCAGGGTGGGAGTGAAGACTCCTGTAACAGATTCAGTTAGTCTATCCGCTGACACAGGGTCAGATTGGATTGTTGTAGAATCTTTCGTGCCCTCAGGACGGATGGATATGGATGGCCCCCAAATTCGGCACCAGCGGATTGCGCGGTTTGGTCACGGAACTGACCCATGATCTGGTAACGGACCACATTCGCGCCTTCATCCGCGTCTGTCCGATGGGATCAGGGCTTTGGGTTGGCCGGGATCTGCGCGCGTCATCGCCCGATCTGGCTGAGGCGGTGCTGGCCGCAGCGCGCGACATGGGTGTTGTGACGTTCGATTGCGGTGCGGTGCCAACGCCTGCGTTGGCGCTGGCCTCGATGGCGGCGGGGGGGGCGGCGGTGATGATTACCGGCAGCCATATTCCCGCCGACCGCAACGGTTTGAAATTCTACCGGCCAAAGGGAGAGATCACGAAAACCGATGAAGTGGCCATTCTGGCGGCGCTTGGCGGCACAGCTCCGAAATCCGGCCCTGAAACGCGCACTTACGCCAGTGCCGGACCGGATTGGGTGGCGCGCTACGTCAACGCTTTCGGGCCCCGGGCGCTGACAGGTCTGCGACTTGGCGTCTGGTCGCATAGTGCAGTCAGCCGGGATCTGTTGCTGGCCTGCCTGACTGCGATGGGGGCGGCCGTGATGGAACTGGGCCGATCCGACAGCTTTATTCCTATTGATACCGAGGCCATCGCTGCCGACGCACGGGCGCAGCTTGCGGCTTGGGCAGTGGAGCATAAGCTGGATGCAATCCTGTCTACCGATGGCGACGGTGACCGCCCGCTTTTGACCGACGCTGCGGGCCGGGTCATTCCCGGCGACGTGTTGGGCCAGATCACCTCTGCGGTGTTGGGGGCGGATGTGGTTGTAACGCCAGTCAACTCGAACACCGGGGTTGAAGTGTCCGCGCGTTTTGAACGGGTGATCCGCACCAGGATTGGCTCCCCCTTCGTAATCGCCGGGATGGAAACGGCAGGTGAAAACGCCCGCGTTGTGGGGTATGAGGCGAATGGTGGCTTCCTGCTGGGCTTTGCGGGGCAGGAGCCTGCCGGGGCGCTGGCACCACTGGCCACCCGCGACAGCTTGCTGCCGATGCTCGCCCCCCTGTCACGCGCAAAAGCTGCGGGCGGTCTGGCGGCGCTGGTGGCGCGGGAGCCACCCCGTTTCACCGCCGCGGACCGGTTGGAAAACATTGCAACCGAACGCTCCCACGCGCTTTTGGCCGCGTTTGAGGCCGATCCCTCGCGTCTGGCGGCGTTTCCCGCCGTGCTTGGTGAAAAGATAATCGGAATCGACCGAACCGACGGAATGCGGCTGGTGCTGGCATCAGACCGGGTTCTGCACATGCGGCCCTCGGGCAATGCCCCGGAGTTTCGGCTATACGCCGAAGCGGAAAGCCCCGAGGATGCCAGCCGCCTGCTGAAACGGGGTCTTTCGGAATTGCGCCGTCTTTTGGGCTGAAGTCGAAAGATATGGATCGGGGCGAAGCCACGGTTTGTACTGTGAGCATCCTTTTCACCGTGAAATCACCGATGCCGAAATCGTCGCGGTAACCCGCCCGATAGAACAGAACCTGCTGGTTGAAAGCACGAAGCAGAGTTTCTATAGTCCTGTCATAGATCTAAAGTGGATTTTTCCTGAAAGGTTCGCGTCTGTATATGCTAGGAATAATGACATGATCCATCCTCTTATTCTGTGCGGAGGGTCTGGCACGCGCTTATGGCCGTTGAGCCGCCGCAGCCACCCCAAACAATTTGCCACTCTTACAGGAAAAGACAGCCTGTTGCAGGAAACCGCGTTTCGCTTGTCGGATGCGGATTTTGCCGCCCCCACCATCATCACTGCGGCGGATTACCGCTTTGTTGTGGCCGAGCAAATCACCGCCGCAGGCATAGACCCCGGGGCCATTCTGATAGAGCCGGAGCCACGCAATACCGGCCCCGCGGTACTGGCAGCAGCGCTTTATCTGGCCAAGACTGACCCGGAGGCTGTGATGCTGGTGGCACCCTCGGATCACCGTATTCCCGACGCGCAAGGGTTTCGCGCGGCGGTTCGGGCCGGGTTGGAAACGGTGCGTACAGGGGGCATCGTGACTTTCGGGATCACGCCGGAATGGGCCGAAACCGGCTATGGCTATCTGGAGGCCGCAGCCTCGGTCGCGGTGGGGCAGGTCGCCCCGGTTCTGCGCTTTGTCGAAAAGCCGGATGCCGCGCGGGCGAGTGAAATGCTGGCGCAGGGCAATTACCTGTGGAATGGCGGATTGTTCCTGTTCAAGGCCAGCACGATTATCGAGGCGTTCCGCCGCCATGCGCCCGATCTTGTGGACCCGGTAACACAATCTGTGGATGCTGCGCGCAGTGACCTTGGGTTTCTGCGGCTGGAACCGACGGCATGGGCGCGCGCGCGCAGCGTTTCGATTGATTACGCCGTGATGGAACGTGCGAAGAATATCTCGGTCGTGGCAATTGCCGCTGGTTGGTCGGATCTGGGGGATTGGAATGCAGTCTGGCAGGCGTTGGAGCCGGATGCCGACGGGATGGCAACCCGCGGCCCGGTCACGGCGATCGACTGCCGCGATACGCTTTTGCGGTCTGAAGATGACCGGCTGCAACTGGTTGGGCTGGGGTTGGAAAACATCATTGCGATTGCGATGCCGGATGCGGTTCTGATTGCCGACCGACGCCAGGCCCAACGCATCAAGGAGGTGGTCCCGGCCCTGATGGCCAAGGGGGCGGCGCAAGCGGTACAACTGCCGCGTGATTTCCGGCCTTGGGGCTGGTTTGACAGCCTGATCATTGGCGGGCGGTTTCAGGTCAAGCGGATCGTGGTCAAGCCCGGCGCGGTGTTAAGTTTGCAAAGCCATATGCACCGCTCAGAGCATTGGATCGTGGTGGAAGGCACCGCGCGCATCACCATCGGCGACCGGGTGGAGCTGATTTCGGAGAACCAGTCGGTCTTTGTTCCCTTGGGCGCAAGGCACCGCATGGAAAACCCCGGCAAGACACCGATGGTACTGATCGAGGTGCAGACCGGCAGCTATCTGGGGGAGGATGACATCATCCGCTATGAAGATGTCTACGCGCGGGACGCCCCTTAAGATATGAAGCTTATCCTTTATATCGGCCATCACAAGGTTGGCTCCACGTCCTTGCAGGCGTTTTTGGCCCAGAATGCACATTTATTGATCAAGGCCGGGATATTGTATCCGGCGGTGGATCCGCGCGGGCTGACCCATATGCTGCGTCAATCCATCGGGATCGCGGACAAGCCCGGAAAATTGCCACCCCATCTGCGCGAACCCCATAGTGCGCTGGCATATCGGATGATCGCAGAGGTTTCTCGTCGTCCAGTCCCGCCGCAGTTTCAGGATATGCCGCCACTGGAGCATATGATCGCCACCTTGCAAGATCAGGTGGCGCGCCTGCGCCCCCAAACCGTGATCATGTGTTCGGAAGTGTTTTCGAACTTTGGGGAGGTGTCCCCGGACCTGATCGACAGGCTGCTGGGACTGTTCCCGCAAGTGTCGCAGATGCAGGTTTACGCCGTGTTGCGCCGACCGGATGAATACCTGGTCTCATGGCATGGGCAGCGCCTGAAAGTGGGGGAGGCGTTGGCACCGGTTGATGCCTCGCTCGATGAATACTTCCCCACGATCCATTTCGACTATTCCCGTGTCATCCTCCCGTGGCGCGATAAATGCCAAGGGGCCAAATTCACCCTGCGCAACTATGGCGCCGTCCTGAAAACCGGCAATTCGGTTCGGGATTTCCGCGCGCAGTCCATTGTCAAACTCCCCACAGCTTTGACCCCACCGCCGCGGATAACCAACGCCTGGCCATTTGCCGTGATGGGCGTTATG
>NZ_JAKDLJ010000301.1 GCF_030452865.1 Pseudorhodobacter sp. | reverse complement strand
ACAAGCCCGGCGATAAAGCCACCGCCGGGCGCGTTATGTCCGCGCAGGAAGATATAGACGCCCACCATGATCGCAATCGGCAGGATCATCCGCGTGGCAACCACCAGCATCAACGGGTGCCGGTCGCCCGCGCGTTTCTGGTCCGGCGTCCACGCCAGCAGCCGGTCGTTCGCCGGGCCACCGCGCAACAAGCCTTCGACCAGCGCATAGATCACAAGCCCGGCGATGCCCAGAACGGTAATCTCGCCAAAAGTATCATAGCCCCGGAAATCAACGAGGATCACGTTGACGACGTTATGCCCGCCACCGCCGCTATAGGCGTTCGCAAGATGGTAATCGGCAATCGTCGGAAAGGCGAAATCGCGCATCATCAGCGCGTAGATCAGCGCGCCGACGCCAACGCCACCCGCCAGCGCGATGAAGATATCGCGCCCGCGCCGCCCCGAAGTGCTTTCATAGGCTGTCTTCTTGGGCAGGAAGTTCAGCGCCAGCAACAACAGCATGACGGTCGCCACCTCAACGCTGATCTGCGTCAGCGCAAGGTCCGGCGCGGAAAGATAGACAAAACCGACCGAGACCATCAAGCCGATCACCCCAACCAGAACCAGCGCGAGCAATCGGTTGCGATGGAACAGGAACAGCGCAATGCTGGAACCGACCAGAAGCACCCAGCCAATCGCCGCAACGGGTTCAATTCTCGTCAGACTGCGGCTTCCGGGCAAGTTGGTGCCGGTCATATAGGCGAACAGGCCAGCGCCAAGAATGGCAATGGTTGCGATTGCCAGATAGCGCGCCAGCGACCCGTCATGCAACCCGTCCGTGACGCTCCGGGACGTGCGGGCAAACGGCTCCATCATGCCATCGAATATCCGCTTCGCTTCCGGCCTTGGGGTGCGGAGCCAGATCGGTTCCAGCCAGCTATGACGCTCCAGCATCAGCATGCCGCCGCCAATCGCGATCATCGACATCCACAGCGCGGGCACGAAGCCGTGCCAATGGGTGATGTGCACCTCGGCAACGCCATGGATCACCGCATTGGCCGAAATCTGCACCAGTTCGCCAACGGTTGTCATCGGGAACACCCCGATCACGACGACCAAAGCCGCCAGCAACCCCGGTGCTGCCCACATGCCAAAGCCCGGATCATGCGGATGACTCGGATAGTCGTCCCGCTTTGGCCCCATGAAGGTATGCGCGATCAGCCGGAAGGAATAGGCAACCGAGGCCATCGCCCCAAGGGTCGCAAGCAACGGCAAAACCCAATGGTTCCCCAGCCAATAAGTATGCGCGGTTTCCTCCAGCATCATCTCTTTTGACAAGAAGCCATTGAGAGGGGGAACGCCTGCCATCGACAGCGCCGTGATACAGACAAGGGTGAAGGTGATCGGCATGAAGTGGCGCAAACCGCCCAACCGCTTTATGTCCCGCGTGTGGGTTTCATGGTCGATGATCCCCGCTGCCATGAACAGCGCCGCCTTGAAGGTTGCATGGTTGATGATGTGGAACACCGCGACCACCGCCGCCTCCGGTGTGCCAAAGCCCAGAAGCATGGTGATCAATCCCAGATGCGACACCGTGGAATAGGCAAGCAGCGCCTTGAGATCATCCTGAAAAAAGGCGATCCCCGCCCCGATGATCATGGTGATCAGCCCGGTGGTGGCGACGATATAAAACCATTCAGGCGTCCCGGAAAGGACCGGCCACATCCGCGCCATCAGGAACAACCCCGCCTTCACCATCGTCGCGGAATGCAGATAGGCAGAAACCGGAGTCGGTGCTGCCATCGCATGCGGCAACCAGAAATGAAACGGGAACTGGGCCGATTTGGTGAATGCCCCGATCAAGATCAGGATCAACGCAGGAAGATACCATTCCGACGCCTGAATCGCGGTACGGTTCTGCAAAATATCAGTCAGATCGAAAGAGCCGACGATATTGCCAAGGATCAGCATGCCCGCGATCATGGCAAGACCGCCAACACCTGTCACGATCAACGCCATCCTCGCGCCCTGCCGCCCTTCGGGCAGATGTTTCCAATAGCCGATCAGCAGGAACGAACTCAGGCTGGTCAGTTCCCAGAAAATGAGCAAAAGCAGGATGTTGTCGGACAGAACAATCCCGACCATAGCACCTTGGAACAGCAGCAGATAGGTGTAGAACTGCCCCATCGGGTCTTTGGTCGACAGGTAGAACCGGGCGTAAAGGATGATCAGCAGACCAATACCAAGGATCAACCCGGCAAACAGCAAACCCAACCCATCCAGAAAGAAGGTCACGTTCAGCCCCAGTGCCGGCAGCCAGTCAAAGCGCGCGGTGATCACCTCTCCGCGCAAGACGGCTGGCGCGTGCAGTAGCAACCCAAGCAGCGCCAAAGCTGTGACCAGACCGGTCACGAAAGCGCAGGCATCCCGCCCC
Organism: Pseudorhodobacter sp.; assembly: GCF_030452865.1. Classification (GTDB taxonomy): domain Bacteria; phylum Pseudomonadota; class Alphaproteobacteria; order Rhodobacterales; family Rhodobacteraceae; genus Pseudorhodobacter. Next base: position 2,157 of record NZ_JAKDLJ010000301.1, on the reverse strand, counting down.
GCACGGATCAAAAGACCGGGGAGCAGCGCGCCAAGGAAGGGCAGGGCGGCGATCAGGGCAAGGGACATCACATTTTCCGTTCGTTGCGCGGGTCGTCAGCATGGTGGAGGCGTCCCGACCAGTGTCGGAGCCTCCAATGTTTACTGTGGGACCGTCCGCGCCCTGTCAAGGCAAACCGGGAAAATAGGGGCCAATTATACCGGAAAGCAGAAAAGCCATAGATCAGGCCAGTTAACGCGGGGCCAATATTCTACCGTCACGCGCCACAGTTTCGTCAAACGGCTATACCTGTTTGAAATTCCCGCTTTCCCGGTGTGCGACAAGGTGGAACCGGGTCAATCCAGCGTGCCTTGGATTGGGATCCATCGTGTGGCAATCGCCGCGCCTGCTCGTTTAGCGTGACCGTGTTGAGAATCAGCGTGTGCTGGTGCTTGAGTTGGATAGACCCATGGCCTGCCAGACAATGGCAGGCCATGGGTGATGAGGATAGCTGAGGTCGCAGGTCAGGCGATGTCGAATTCCAGCGGTTTGACCTGTTGGAACATCCCGGTTCCTTCCAGAAGGGCAACCACTTTCGGGTCCATCGGCTGATCAAGGTAAAGGATCGCAATCGCCTCTTTCCCCGCACCCGACCGGCCAAGGGTGAAGTTGGCGATATTCACCGCATTCTTTGCCATTGTCATACCGAGAAGGCCGATGATCCCCGGCACATCCTCATTCGTGGTGTAAAGCATGTGCTGCCCGATTTCGGCGTCGATGTTGATGCCCTTGATCTGGATGAAACGCGGCTTGCCATCGGAAAAACACGTCCCAGCAATGGAACGCTCGCGCGTGTCCGTCACCACCGTCAGCTTGATGAACGCATCGAAAACACCGGATTTTTCCTGACTGGTCGTGGCGATCTGGATGCCGCGCTCCTTGGCGACAATCGGGGCGGAAACCATGTTCACATCGGGGTTCGTCGCCTTCATGATCCCGGCAATCGCGGCGCAGTTCAGCGCGGCAAGGTTCATTTCCGCGACATGGCCATCATATAGCACATTGATCGCCTTGATCGGTTCGTCCGTCATCTGTCCAACGAAAGCGCCCAGATGTTCGGCAAGTTTCAACCATGGCCCCATCACCGCGGCTTCTTCCGCCGTAACCGAAGGCATGTTCAGCGCGTTCTGGACCGCCCCCGTCAGCAGGTAATCCGACATTTGTTCGGCCACTTGCAGCGCCACGTTTTCTTGCGCCTCAGATGTCGATGCCCCCAGATGCGGGGTGCAGACGACATTGGGCAGGTTGAATAGCGGGCTATCGGTGGCGGGCTCCACCTCGAACACGTCAAAGGCCGCACCCGCGACATGGCCGGATTGCAACGCCTCGGCCAGTGCTGCCTCATCCACCAAGCCACCACGCGCGCAGTTGATGATCCGCACACCGGGTTTGGTTTTGGCAAGGCTTTTGGCGTCGAGGATGTTGCGCGTCTTGTCGGTCAGCGGCACATGCAGGGTGATGAAATCGGCGCGGGCCAGCAGTTCGTCCAGCTCCATTTTGGTAACGCCCATGGCCTTGGCGCGCTCCTCCGACAGGAACGGGTCATAGGCGACCACCTTCATATGCAGGCCCAAAGCGCGTTCGCAAACGATGCCACCAATATTGCCCGCACCGATCACACCAAGCGTCTTGTTGTAAAGTTCCACCCCCATGAAGCGAGACTTTTCCCATTTTCCGGAATGGGTAGAGGCGTTCGCTTCCGGCAGTTGCCGCGCCACAGCAAACATCATCGCGATAGCATGTTCGGCGGTGGTGATGGAGTTGCCAAACGGCGTGTTCATCACGATCACGCCCTTTTTCGACGCTGCCGGAATATCGACATTATCGACGCCGATCCCGGCGCGCGCGATCACTTTCAGCCGGTCGGTATGGTCCAACAGCTTGGCGGTGACCTTGGTGGCGGACCGGATCGCGAGACCGTCATAATTGCCGATGATCTCGGCCAGTTTTTCCTTGTCTTTGCCCAGCTTGGGCATGAAATCGACATCAATCCCGCGATCGCGGAAAATCTGCACGGCGGTTTCGGAAAGTTCGTCGGATACGAGGACTCTTGGGGCCATCTTTGGGCGCTCCTATTGGAAATTGGGGGGCCGCGCGGGGGGTTTCACCCACTCTACG
>NZ_JAKDLJ010000300.1 GCF_030452865.1 Pseudorhodobacter sp. | reverse complement strand
CTCCACCGAGAGCGTCACATCGTAAGCGTCAGAGGTTGAAACCGCGAGGCCGATGATGAAATCCTGCCCGCAGGTCTTGCGGATACCTTCAATAATTCGGCGCGACAGGCGGGTGCGGTTTTCCAAACTCCCGCCCCATTGATCGGTTCGGGTGTTGGACCACGGCGTCCAGAACTGATCGAGCAGTGAATGATAAGCGGCCCAAACTTCAACCCCCTGAAACCCCGCATCGCGGCACCGGCGGGCAGCGGCAATATGCGCCGCGATCAACTCCTCGATCTCGGTTTCCGTAACCGCATGAGAACCATCGCTGTCGTGATAACTGGAATGACCGGAGGGCGACCAATGCGGCGCAAAGGAAAGGTCGGAATCGCCATGCGCGCCGATATGATATAGCTGCTGCAAGATCACCGCACCCGCATCGCGCACAGGTTCGGTGATACGCCGGAAATACGGGATAACGTCATCGCTCTCGGTCCGGAAGTTGCCGCGTGTCAGAACGCCGGTGCGATGCACTGGCATTGGCTCTGCAACGATCATCGCCGCACCGCCCTTCGCGCGCTCCAACAGATAGGCCCCGAACTGCGCATCCGGCAGCCCGTCCTTCGCCATATTGGCAGTATGCGCGCCGAACACAATGCGGTTGCGCAGGGTCATGCCACGAATTTCAAGTGGGGAAAGCAAGCGGGGATGCTGGGTCATTCTGGCCTCCGTCTGGGCTCGAATGCTAACGGGCGCACGTTGCCCTGCGTGAGGCTGGCGCGCGACGGATGAATGTCAGAAAACGTCAAACTGACCGCTCCGATGATGCTCCCCTCAACGACCAGACATCACACCCAGACCACCCAAGACATAGGCAATCGTCACGCGGCATTCATCTTGGCAAAAAATACCTCCGCCGGAGGCTCCCACATATCCGATCCCGCCCCGACCTCAGGCTATGGTCCGTGGTAACGCCACCGGAGGGGGTTCGATGCCCCCTCCGGTGGCTCCGCCGTCAAAAAAGGACATCAGTTCCTATTCCGCGTCCCAACCGGAGATCGCTTTCGCCTCCAGAAACTCCTCCAGCCCCCAATGGCCGCCTTCGCGGGCGCGGCCAGATGCCTTCACGCCCCCGAAAGGCGCACCCGCGCCACGGGACTTACCGTTCATCTCCACCATCCCGGACCGCAGTTTGCGCGCGAGCCGGTTGCGCCGCGGACCATCCGAAGACTGGACATAGTTTGTCAGACCGTAAGGCGTGTCGTTGGCGATCTGAACCGCTTCTTCTTCGGTATCAAAAGGAATCATAGACAGGACCGGGCCAAAAATCTCCTCGCGCTCAATCGTCATGCCCGGTTTTACGTCGGCAAAAACGGTCGGGCGAACGTAGAAGCCCTTGTTCATGCCATCTGGCAGACCCGGACCGCCCGCAACCAGACGCGCGCCTTCGTCGATGCCCTTCTGGATATAGCCCTGAATCTGGTCCCACTGGCGACGGTTCACCACTGGACCGATATGATTGCCCGGTTCAGATGCCGGACCAACCTTGGTCGCATTGGCCACCTCTGCCGCAATCTCCACCGCTTTGTCATAGATGCTGCGTTCGACCAGCATCCGGCTCGGTGCGTTGCAGCTTTGGCCGGAGTTGTTCATCATATGCTGAACGCCGCGCTTCACCGCTTTCTCATCCGCATCGGCGAAAATCAGGTTCGCGCCTTTGCCCCCCAGCTCCAGCGTCACCCGCTTCAGCGTGTCCGCCGCCGCTTTGGAAATCGCGCGACCCGCGCGGGTGGACCCGGTGAATGAGATCATCTCCACATCCGGGTGGCTGGAAAGCTGGGTGCCAACCCCAACGCCATCCCCATTCACAAGGTTGAAAACCCCCGCCGGCACGCCCGCGTCATCGCAGAACTCCGCAAACAGCATCGAGGACAGCGGGCTCTCCTCGGACGGTTTCAAAACACAGGTGCAGCCCGCCAGCAGTGCCGGGATCACCTTCAAGGTCACCTGATTCATCGGCCAGTTCCAAGGCGTGATCAACCCGACCACACCGATCGGCTCCATCGCGATGCGATCGTTCGGCGCATGGGGGCCAAGCGGGCGCACCCATTCCATCTGATCAAAAGCGGTCAGGAAGTTGCTCAGATGCCAAGGCAGGCAGGGTGCCTGACTGCTGCGCGACATATCCATCGGCGCGCCCATCTCAAGGCTGATGGCTTCGGCCATCTCTTCCACCCGCGCTTCATACTGCTTCAGGATGCCCTCGACCACGCGGCGGCGCTCCGCCGGGGGCGTTACCGACCAAGTCTCAAACGCCGCTTTCGCAGCGGCCACCGCCGCGTTGGTATCCGCCTCGGACCCCAACGAGATGACGGCACAAACCTCCTCGGTCGAGGGGTTGATCACGTCGCAATCGCGCGGGGTGGCGGGTGCGACCCATTTGCCGTTGATGTAGAATTTGCGTTTATCGAGCATGGCTGCCTCCGGAAAATTTCTGATCTTAACGTGGCACCAGAACGGACAACCTTCAAGCCTTGTCGGGTTCGGAACATGGTTTGCCTGTACGAAGCGGCAGGGCAATTGTTTCCTTTTGTCGTGATCCCTCTGCCAAGGGGGTGCAAATCCCCGGCTGATGGCATAAGTCAGACCCAGCATTAACCGATGGAGAGAACCATGGCCGTTCGCATCAATGACATAGCGCCCGATTTTACCGCCAACAGCACGGCGGGTGAGATCAATTTCCACGACTGGATCGGCGACAATTACGCCATCATCTTCTCGCACCCGCGCGACTTTACACCGGTTTGCACCACAGAATTCGGTGCAGTCGCGCAAATGGTGCCGGAATTCAACAAGCGCAAGACCAAGGTGATCGGCGTTTCGGTCGATTCGGTTGATGACCACAAGAAATGGAAAAAGGACATTGCCGCCTTTGCCGGTGCGCCTGCCGATTTCCCCATCATCGACGACACCTCGCTGACCGTTTCCAAAGCCTATGACATGCTGCCGGCGGAATTTTACCTGCCCGAAGCGAACCGCACCCCGGCCAACAGTGCCACTGTCCGCACCGTCTATATCGTCGGGCCGGACAAGAAGGTGCGCCTGACCATGACCTATCCAATGAGCGTGGGTCGCAACTTTGCTGAAATCCTGCGCGCACTTGATGCGGTGCAAGCCACCGATGGCGCACCGATTGCCACGCCCGCCAACTGGGTGCCGGGGCAGGATGTGATTGTGTCAATGTCGCTGGACAATGCAGCGGCAGAGGCGAAGTTCGGCCCGCTGGATATCAAGCTGCCCTACCTGCGCTACGCCAAAGCGCCGAAGTAACACGTCGCGCGGCCTTTGGCCTGAACCGGGGCCGCGCAACTTGACACTTCCCTTTCAAGCCGAATCCTCCTATACGCACGCGGTCCCGGTACACTTCGGGGCAACAAGGGCCTTGCTGGACGACATCCCGGCCTGCGCCGTCACAATTCAAAATGGAGAACCCGATGTCGATTACGCCAGAAGAAAAGACCCGCCTGATCAAGGAATATGCAACGAAAGAAGGCGACACCGGTTCGCCCGAAGTTCAGGTTGCAATCCTGACCTCGCGCATCACGACCTTGACCGAGCATTTCAAGGGCCACAAAAAGGATAACCATTCCCGCCGTGGTCTGTTGATGATGGTCGCCCTGCGCCGCAAACTTTTGGATTATACCAAATCCAAAGACGAAGCGCGCTACCAGTCGCTGATCCAGCGCTTGGGCATCCGCCGCTAAGGCAGCCTTTCGTTTAGAGATACCGAACGCCCGTGTCAAAAGACGCGGGCGTTTTGGTTTTTTGCAGCAAGGTCTGGAATTATTCTTTGGCAGCGCGCGCGTTTTGTCCGGCTTCAAACTGTTCCCAAACATGCATCCGTCCTTTTTGGCGTGCGTCGGCCAACCATAGTTTCTTACGTATGCCGGGCATTTCCAACGGACTATATACCCCACCGGAGAACTTTGGCCAATCAATAGCCAAACCAAGTTTGACCATTTCAGCCGAGAGATCGCGACCATCTTGAAGATAGCATCTTGCAACGGCGCGGCCGTGGGCATCTTCCGCTATAACCTCTGCTTTCACTTTCTCCCCCTTGCACAAAGAAACTAATGCCCATTTGGCGTTCCTTCCGTAGGGGTGGTTCATTTCAGGTGCATCAACACCGAATAGGCGTATTTGAGTTTTCAGGATGACCAGAGTGTCTCCATCGACCACATAGGCAGATCCGTGCAAAACGGGATTGGTTGGCGATGACCTTGCGCTCTTTGCATCAAAAGGCTGTCGCTTTGCTGTGACCCTCTCGAGTCGGACTCGCCTGTCTGATCGAGTGCTTTTGCTGTCGGTGCGTAAGGTGCTGAGGACATACAAGAATACAATCAGCAGAAAAAGAACAAATGCGACTTCCAAATAATCAAGCCTTGTTAAGTTGTTGAATGCCAATACAGCGCCACGGCTAAAACTTGTAAGACTACTCCACGGTATGTCTAGTATGATATCAGTTTGGTGGGAGCATCGGCACCAAATAAAATTTTTGACATCTAGGCAGCTTCGATGAACGGCGGCTTCGT
>NZ_JAKDLJ010000299.1 GCF_030452865.1 Pseudorhodobacter sp. | reverse complement strand
CCAAAGGCTTCGATCAAGGCAATCGGCGTCAAGAAGCCGAACAGATGCCCGAAAAAGACGATCAACACACCGACATGGAACAGCACCGACCCAAGGATCAACTGCTTGCGCCGCAACAGTTGCGACGACGACGATTTCCAGGTGAACGGGTCACGCTCATACCGCGCGATGGAGCCGATCAGCAGCACACTCAGCGCGATATAGGGGTAGATACCAAAGATGAAATCATGCATCGCGGGTCTCCTTTATTGGGCAGCGCTGCTGCGGGCCGGGGACAGGGGGGCATCCATCTTGGCGAGGATGTCGCGCGAGATCGGGCAACCGGCGCTGGGGTCGGGGGCGAAGGTCACTTGCGCCTCCTCCCACACCGCGTCGAGGGCCGCCAGATCTTCGGGGTTGTCATCGGGTTCTGCCAGCAGGGCGGCCGCGACACCATCCTTGACCGTGGCGCGACCCAGTGCAGCAATCGCAGTCAGCACGGCAGCGTAAGGCGAGTCGCGCCGGGTCAGGCGTTCGGCCAGAACCGTCAGGATCGGGCCAGCGTCGGCCAGAATGTCCTGCGCATCCACCAGCGGTTGTGTCGCCAAAAACTCCAACAACACCGGCAAATGATCGGGCAATTCCGGCCCGACCAGATCAAAACCACCGGCGCGGTAGGTCTCCAACAGGTCCACCATCGCACCGCCTCGGTCCCGGCTTTCGCCGTGGATATGCTCAAACAGATTGAGCGACAGCGTGCGGGAACGGTCAAACAGCAGCACATAGGCTTCTTGCAAGGCATAAATGTCGGTGCTTGCGATATGCTGCAACAGCACCGTGATCGCCGCGCAATCGTCAGGCGGCAGAACCGCTTCCTTTTGCAAAACGGCCTCGATCTCTGGCACAGCCGCTTGCAAATCGGTGCTGGGATAGCTGAGCAGCGCCGAGAGGGCTTTGAAGGTTACAATCATTGCCAACCCTCCGTCGGTGTGACGAATTTTCGCCCGCCGAACAGTTTGCTTTTGCTGGCCCCACCAGAGCAGCCGTTGCCGTCGGTAAAGCCGCACTCGCTGCGCAGATCATAGGCGTCTTCCACCACCTCACGGTGGGTTGTCGGAATGACGAAGCGATCTTCATAATTGGCAATCGCCAACAGGTGATACATCTCATCAATCTGCTGCGGGGTCAGGCCAACCCGTTGGGCAACGCCTAGATTGATCACACCATCCACGGTCTTTGACCGCATATAAGCGCGCATTGCCAGCATCCGTTCCAGCGCCGAAATCACCGGTGCCTCATCGCCTGCCGTCAGCAGATTGGCGAGGTATTGCACCGGAATACGCAAGCTTTTCACATCCGGCATGCCGTCAATTGCGTTGATCTGCCCGGCTTCAGCGGCGTTCTGGATCGGCGATAGCGGCGGCACATACCAGACCATCGGCAAGGTGCGGTATTCGGGATGCAGCGGGAAGGCGATCTTCCACTCCATCGCCATTTTCCAGATCGGCGAATTGCGCGCACCTTTGATCCAATCCTCCGGAACGCCTTCGGCACGGGCGGCCGCAATCACCTCCGGGTCGTTGGGGTCAAGGAAGACGTTGAGCTGCGCATCATACAGGTCTTTTTCATTCTCAACCGAAGCTGCCGCCGCAATCTTGTCGGCATCGTAAAGCATCACACCGATATAGCGGATGCGCCCGACGCAGGTTTCGGAACACACGGTCGGCAGACCGGATTCCAGACGCGGATAGCACATGGTGCATTTTTCCGATTTGCCGGTGGACCAGTTGTAATAAACCTTCTTGTAAGGGCAGGCCGAAACGCACATGCGCCAGCCGCGGCACTTGTCCTGATCAATCAGAACGACGCCATCCTCCTCACGCTTGTAGATCGCCCCCGACGGACAAGCCGAAACGCAAGACGGGTTGAGGCAATGCTCGCACAGGCGCGGCAGATACATCATGAACGTCTGTTCATACTGCCCGTACATTTCCTTCTGGATGCCTTCAAAGTTGTAATCCTGCGAGCGTTTGGCAAATTCGCCACCAAGGATTTCCTCCCAGTTCGGCCCCCATTTGATCTTTTCCATCCGCTCCCCCGACACCAACGAACGCGGGCGGGCGGTGGGGAAGGTTTCCATTTCTGGTGCGGATTTCAGGTGGTCATAGTCAAAGGTGAAGGGCTCATAGTAATCGTCAATCTCCGGTAGGTCGGGGTTGGCGAAGATATTGGCAAGGATGCGCCATTTCGCGCCCTGCTTGGGTTGCAGCTTGCCCGCTTTGGTCCGCTCCCACCCACCGTTCCAACGTTTCTGGTTCTCCCAATCCTTCGGGTATCCGATGCCGGGTTTGGTTTCGACGTTGTTGAACCACGCATATTCAACGCCGTCGCGACTGGTCCAGACGTTCTTGCAGGTGACAGAACAGGTGTGACACCCGATACATTTATCAAGGTTCAGCACCATGCCGATTTGTGCGCGTACTTTCATTCTGCCGCCTCCACTTTTGCGGGCCGGTCAAACCAGTCCACCTCATCCATTTTGCGCACCAACACGAATTCATCGCGGTTGGAGCCGACAGTCCCGTAGTAGTTGAACCCATAGCTAAGCTGCGCATAGCCGCCGATCATATGGGTCGGTTTCAGGATCGTGCGGGTGACCGAGTTGTGGATGCCACCGCGCTTGCCGGTGATCTGGCTGCCGGGGGTGTTCACGATTTTTTCCTGCGCGTGATACATGAAGAGGTTGCCTTCCTTGATGCGCTGGCTGACCACAACCCGCGCCGTCAGCACGCCGTTGGCGTTGAACACCTCGACCCAGTCGTTATCAATCAGGCCGACCTTGCCCGCGTCTGTTTCCGACATCCAGACCACGGGGCCGCCCCGGTTCAGCGTCAGCATCAGCAGGTTATCGGAATAGGTCGAATGGATGCCCCATTTCTGGTGCGGGGTAATAAAATTCAGCACCACGGTTTTGGAATTGCCCGCCTTGCTGCGCGCCGGATCAATGGTTTTCAGATCCACCGGCGGGCGCCATGTCACGAAACCTTCGCCAAAGGCGCGCATCCATTCGTGGTCCTGATAAAGCTGCTGTCGCCCCGAAAGCGTGCGCCACGGGATCAGCTCATGCACGTTGGTATAGCCGGCGTTATAGCTGACCTCCTCGCTCTCAATCCCCGACCATGTGGGCGACGAGATGATCTTGCGCGGCTGTGCGGCGATGTCGCGAAAGCGGATTTTCTCATCCTCTTTCGCTTCCGCCAAGTGGCGATGGCTGCGCCCGGTGATCTTGCTGAGCGCGTCCCACGCTTTCACCGCGACTTCGCCGTTGGTTTCAGGGGCGAGCATCAGGATCATCTCAGCGGCATCAATCGCGGTGTTCAGTTTTGCCAGTCCCTTGCTCACGCCTTCCTCGGTCACACGGCCATTCAGGTCTTGCAGATGATGCGCTTCGGCTTTGGTGTCCCAGGCGATGCCTTTGCCGCCATTGCCGATCTTGTCCATCAGCGGCCCCATGGAGGCAAATTTCTTCGCCAAATTGGGATAATCCCGCTCTACCTCGATAAAGTTGGGTGCGGTTCTGCCGGGGATCAAATCACACTCCCCGGCTTTCCAATCGGCGACCACTGATTGCGCCAACTCGCCGGGTGTGTCGTGCTGCAACGGATGCACCACGATGTCGGTTTCGACCCCAAGCACTTCCGGCGCGATATCGGAAAACCGCTGTGCGATCAGCTTGAAAATCTCCCAGTCCGTTTTGGATTCGTAAGCCGGGTCCACCGCCGCTTGCAGCGGGTGGATGAACGGGTGCATGTCGGAAGTGTTCAGATCGTCCTTTTCGTACCAACTCGCGGTTGGCAATACGATATCGGAGTAGACGCAGGTGGTGGACATCCTAAAATCGAGCGTCACCAGCAGGTCAAGTTTGCCCTCGGGTGCCGCATCATGCCATTTCGCCTCCAACGGTTTGCGCCGGCCTTCTTCGCCCAAATCTTTGCCTTGGATACCGTGATCGGTGCCAAGCAGGTGGCGCAGGAAGTATTCATGCCCCTTGCCCGACGACCCCAGCAGGTTGGAGCGCCACACGAACAAGTTGCGCGGCCAGTTTTCCGGTGCATCCGGGTCTTCGCAAGACATTTCCAGCGCGCCGGATTTGAGGTTCTCGGCGACATATTCCGCCGCCGATTTGCCCGCCGCTTTCGCCGCGCGCCCCACCTCCAATGGGTTGGTTTTCAACTGTGGGGCGGAGGGCAACCAGCCCATACGTTCCGCCTGAATGTTATAGTCGATGAGGCTGCGGTCCGCCCAATTGCCAGCGGGGGCGGTCGGTGACAGAATTTCGCTCGCTGACACGGTTTCATAGCGCCACTGATCCGTGTGGGCATACCAGGCACTGGTGCCGCCGACCTGACGCGGCGGGCGGCTCCAATCCAGCGCGAAGGCGAGGGCGGTCCAGCCGGTTTGCGGGCGCAGCTTCTCCTGACCGACATAATGCGACCAGCCGCCGCCGGATTGTCCGACACAGCCGCACATCACCAGCATGTTGATAATGCCGCGGTAACCCATATCCATATGATACCAATGGTTAAACCCTGCCCCAATAATCACCATCG
>NZ_JAKDLJ010000298.1 GCF_030452865.1 Pseudorhodobacter sp. | reverse complement strand
CCCCGCGCCCCGAACACCCTAGACATGGCCAAACAGCGTTTCCTGAGGCAGCAGATGGCAAAATCGACCACGAAATCGACGAAGAACCCGACTGACGACCAACCGAAGAAAAAGGCCAAGGGCACCAGTGCCGTTGTCTGGATCCTGATGGGGATGCTGGTGCTTGGCCTCGGCGGTTTCGGCATCACCAATTTCGGCGGCGGCGTCACCACCATCGGCAGCGTTGGCGACCGGGAAATCGACGTGAACGATTATCAACGCGCCTTGCAACAGGATATCAACGCGCTCTCCGCGCAGGTCGGCACCCAACTCACTCTGCAACAGGCGCAGGCTTTCGGGCTGGACGCGCAGGTGCGCCAGAAGCTGATCAATACCGCCGCCGTCGACAACGAGGCAGAGCGCATCGGCATCTCGGTCGACGACGCCCGTGTGGCGAAGGAAATCACCGACCAGCCCGCCTTCAAGGGTCCGTCTGGCGCGTTTGACCGCGACACCTATCGCTACACGCTGGATCGCAACCGCCTGTCGGAGTCGCAATATGAATCGAAAATGCGCGAAGACTTGTCGCGGTCCTTGCTGCAAGGGGCGGTCACCGGCGGCTTTATCGCGCCCGATGCGGTGACCAGCACGCTTTACGCCTATATCTCCGAACGCCGCAGCTACAGCCTGTTGCCGCTCACCTCCGCCGATCTGCAAAGCCAACCCGGCACCCCGGAGGAGGCGGAACTGAAAAGCTATTACGAGACAAATATTGCGCAATTCACCCGGCCCGAGGCGCGGCGCATCACCTATGCAGCCCTGCTGCCTGACGATATCGCCGACAAGATGCCGCTGGATGAGGCGGCCCTGAAGCAGATGTATGAAGATCGCAAAGCCGAATATGTGCAACCCGAACACCGGCTTGTCGAACGTCTGGTGTTCCCGACCGAAGCAGCAGCAGCAGCGGCCAAGACCAAACTCGACGCAGGCACCCCGTTTGAAACCCTCGTCAGTGATCGCGGCGTTTCCCTTTCGGATATCGACCTCGGCGACAAGGCCGAAGCCGATCTCGGCGCTGCCGGTCCCGCCATTTTCGCGCTGACCGAACCCGGCGTCGTTGGCCCCTTGCCCTCTGACCTCGGCCCCGCGCTTTACCGCATGAATGGCGTTCTTGCCGCGCAAAACACCAGCTTTGAGGATGCCCGCGCCGATCTGACGGCGGAGCTGGCAACCGATGCCGCCCGCCGCGCCATTGATGACCAGATCGAGGGTATTGATGACCGTCTTGCCAGTGGTGCCACGCTGGAGGATCTGGCCAAGGAAACCGATATGAAACTCGGTCAGATTGATTTCACTGCCAGCTCCAACGAAGGAATCGCTGGCTATCCCGCCTTCCGCAAGGCCGCCGATGCCGCAGCGGTCGGGGATTTTCCGGAGGTGGTGCAACTCGACGATGGCGGCATCTTCGCGCTGCGTCTGGATGAAATCGTCCCCCCGGCCCCGATCCCGTTTGACGAGGCGCGTGATGCTGTCGCCGCAAGCTGGCACAAAGCCGCCGAAACCAAGGCACTTACCGCGCTGGCGGAGGGTATCAAGGCCAAGGTCGAAGCCGGTGCCGCCCTCGGCACCTTCGGCGTCGTCGCGGTCTCCGGTCCGGTTACCCGCTCCAGCACGGTCGAAGGCAACCTGCCATCCTTGCTGACAACCCTGTTCAAGATGCAGGAAAATGAGGTCCGTGTGCTCAACGACGGTGCGTTCGTGGCGCTGCTTCAGGTAAACAGCTTAACCCCCGGCGCGTCTGACGGTGCGGATGCCGCAGCATTGAAAGGCGCGCTGTCGTCGCAGGTGGAACAGGCGTTGTCGCAGGATGCGTTTCAGCTTTATACTGATGCGCTGACCAATGGGGCCGGGATCACCATCAACCAGGCGGCAATCAACGCCGTTCACGCGCAGTTTCGCTAAGATCATGGCGCAACTGACCCCCGACTTCACGACGTTCGAGGCAGGCTGGGCGCAGGGGCGCAATCAGGTGGTCTATGCCCGTATCGCCGCCGATCTCGATACGCCGGTGTCATTGATGCTGAAACTGGGCGAGGCGCGCGGCGACACCTTCATGCTCGAATCGGTGACCGGCGGCGAGGTGCGCGGGCGCTATTCGGTGGTCGGGCTGAAACCCGATCTGATCTGGCGCTGCCGGGGCGAGGTGGTGGAGATCAACCGCGAGGCGCGTTTCGATCCCGCCGCGTTCAGCGCCGATCCTGCACCGCCGCTGCAAAGCCTGCGTGCGCTGATCGCGGAAAGTGCCATCGCCACGCCCGAAGGTCTGCCCGCCATCGCCGCCGGTCTGTTCGGCTATCTCGGCTATGACATGATCCGGCTGGTCGAACATCTGCCGAATGTGAACCCAGACCCGCTTGGCCTGCCCGATGCGGTGCTGATGCGCCCTTCGGTCGTTGCGGTGCTCGATGGTGTCAAGGGTGAGGTGACGATCGTGGCCCCGGCCTGGGCCAAATCCGGGCTTTCGGCGCGCGCGGCCTATGCCCAGGCCGCCGAACGGGTGATGGACGCGCTGCGCGACCTTGACCGCGCGCCGAGGGCAGAGCGGGACTTTGGCGAGGCGGCAACCGTGGGCGCGCCGGAATCGAACTTCACCCATGCGGGCTATCTGCAAGCGGTTGAAAAGGCCAAGGATTACATCCGCGCCGGGGATATTTTTCAGGTCGTCCCGTCGCAGCGTTGGAAACAGCGGTTCGAAGCGCCGCCTTTCGCGCTTTACCGTTCGCTTCGGCGCACCAATCCGTCACCCTTCATGTTCTTCTTCAACTTCGGCGGCTTTCAGGTCATCGGGGCCAGCCCGGAAATCCTCGTGCGTCTGCGTGACGGCGAAGTGACGGTGCGCCCCATCGCAGGCACCCGCAAACGTGGCGCCACGCCGGAAGAAGACCGCGCCCATGAGGCTGATCTGCTCTCGGACCCGAAGGAACTGGCCGAACATCTGATGCTGCTCGACCTTGGCCGAAATGATGTGGGCCGCGTCGCGAGAATCGGCACCGTGCATCCGACGGAGCAATTCATTATCGAGCGCTATTCCCACGTCATGCATATCGTCTCTAACGTCGTCGGCCAGATTGCGGACGGACAGGATGCGCTTTCGGCCCTGCTCGCCGGCCTGCCCGCAGGCACGGTTTCGGGTGCGCCCAAGGTGCGCGCAATGGAAATCATTGATGAGCTGGAGCCGGAAAAGCGCGGTGTCTATGGTGGCGGCGTGGGTTATTTCGCGGCGAACGGAGAGATGGATTTCTGCATCGCGCTGCGCACCGCCGTTCTGAAAGACCAGCAACTCTACATTCAGGCGGGTGGAGGTGTGGTCTATGACAGCGACCCGCAATCGGAATATGAGGAAACCGTGAACAAATCCAACGCGCTGCGCAAAGCAGCCGAGGACGCGGGCCTGTTCACGCGCGGCAACCGCTAAGCCAGCCAAACCGGCGCGAAGCGCGCGCTATTTCGCCATCAGAACTGCCGTTACCGGTGCAAGCGCCACCATCGCCGCACGTCCCTCAACCGCCCATTCCAGCAAGGCCGCCACGGTTTCGGGCCGGGTGCGACCGGCCACCACAACCTTGCCATCCTGCGCCGCCTTGAACGCCGCGCGGTCAAGATAACGGCGGATCACCGGTGCCGCTTCATCCCCGCCATCAATGGCGCGGAAAATCGTGGCGCTGCGAATCCCTTCGCGCTGTGCCACCTGCGCCGCCGCGTTCAAGCCGTGATCCCATGAAATCACCCCGCGCCCCTGCGCGTTGATCAGCGTCAGAACCTGTGTCGCCAGCGCGCGATTGCCCTGAAAACCGCCATTTTCGACATCAAGGACAGCGACGGCTTCCGGCAGAACCGCGCCCGTCGCCGCAAAACTGACCTCCAGATCCGAAGCTGTCGCCCCGTCCGGAATCCCGGTCGCGAGCATCACCACCTCCTGCCCTGCCGCACGGTAGATTTGGGCGGCGGTCTTGGCATCGGGTTTCGTCGGATCAATCGCGAATGTCACCGGAAACGGCATTGCTGCCAGCGCCTCCCGGTTCACATCCGGGCCACCGGTATCCAGCAGCAGGATTGAGAACAATGGCTTGGCACCGGGGTTTTCAAACGCACGGGCATAGCGTTCGATTGGCGGCACGGCTACGATCTCCGACTCTGCCACTTCTACCGCTTCGGCATTCTTTGCAGGTTGCCCACCGGCGGCGGGAGCATCCTCAATCCGGGGCAGACGATTGATCTTGACGCCATCGACCTTGCCCGAAAATCCGGGTGCAGGGCGGATCGTCGGCGCAGGTGTCAGGGCAGGTGCCGGCGTCAGCGCAGTCACAGGCGTCTCCGGTGCGGCCTCCGTCATGTCAGGCTTCTCGGGGGCCGCCTCCGGCAAGGTTTCCGCGACCGCTTCGGGCTTCCCTTCAGGGGCCGCTTCCGCGCTCCCCTCTGGCGCGTTTTCTCTCACGACCTGCGAAGGTGGTGTGGGTTCGGCGGCGGCTATCACCTCCGGCTCTGGGGTGCCAATTTCAACGACGGGTGCGTCCGCGACAGGGGCGGCGGGGGCCGAGTCCGGATCCGGCGGTGCTGCATCGGGG
>NZ_JAKDLJ010000297.1 GCF_030452865.1 Pseudorhodobacter sp. | reverse complement strand
CTATGAACAATATGACAGCATGGTCATGGCCGATACGGTGCGCAGTCCCGGCCTTGGCGCAGGGGTGGTGCGGGTGCATGGTACGCCGAAACTGCTGGCCTTCACCTCGGATGTGACGCCGCGCTACGTCAAGGCCAACCCGTTCGAAGGCGGCAAACAGGCGGTGGCAGAGGCCTATCGCAACCTCTGCGCTGTTGGTGCTAAACCATTGGCAACGACCGATAATCTTAATTTCGGCAACCCCGAAAAGCCCGAAATCATGGGCCAGTTCGTCGGGGCGATCAAAGGGATCGGCGCGGCGGTTGCGGCGCTGGACATGCCCATCGTCTCCGGCAACGTCTCGCTTTACAATGAAACCGATGGCACCGGGATCCTGCCGACGCCGACCATCGGCGCAGTCGGGCTTTTGGCCGATGCGGAGGAATTGATCTCGGGCCTGCCGTCCGCGGGTGACATGGCGCTGGTGATCGGGGAAACGCGCGGCCATCTGGGGCAATCCGCGCTGTTGGCGGAGGCGTTCGGGATGGAAACCGGCGACGCGCCGCCCGTCGATCTGAAAGCCGAACGCAAACATGGTGAGTTTCTGCGGGCGAACCGGGGTTTCGTCCGGGCGGCGACCGATCTCAGCGATGGCGGTCTGGCGCTGGCGGCGTTCGAGATGGCGGAAGCCGCACGGATCGGCGTCTGGCTCGAACCGAGCGACATCGGGAAACTCTTTGGCGAGGATCAGGCGCGCTACCTTGTCGCCTGCGATGTCGCCGATGCGGCCAAACTGATCGCGGCGGGTGAAAAGGCCGGTGTCAAAGTCAGGCAGATCGGGCAGTTCGGCGGTTCCAATGTCAGCTTCGGCACCGCATCCGCACCGCTGGCGGAACTTTCCGCGCTGTACCGGTCCGCCTTCGCGGCGGCCATTGCCTGACCTTGCGCTGGGGTAAGCTGCGCCATACATTGGGTGAAAGAATTGAGACAGGATGCCGCCATGCCGATCACCGCACAAGACATCGAAGCCCTGATCCGCGAGAGTTTTCCCCACGCAAAAATCAATGTCGCCGGGGACGATGGCGCGCATTTCTCGGCTGAAGTGATCGATGAGAGTTTTCGCGGCTTGAACCGTGTGCAGCAGCAACGTGCCGTGATGAAGGCGTTGAACGGCAAGATGGACGGCGCGCAGGGCGAATTGCACGCGCTTGGGTTGACCACGAAAGCGCCGGACTGAGATGCAAGGCATCTTGGCCCTGTCGGGAAGTTTGTTCCGGGGCAAAGACATCGGGGACGTTTTGAAACAAATATCTGCGACAATCGGCGGCGCTGGAAATTCGGTCGCTGGCAGATGCGGAAATGAAGGATCGCAAAATGACGGACGCTAAAGCAATAATTCAAGACACGATCAGCAAGAACGATGTGGTTTTGTTCATGAAAGGCACCAAAATGGCGCCGCAATGTGGGTTTTCATCCCGCGTGGCCGGGGTGCTGAATTTCATGGGCGTTGATTTCGCCGATGTGAATGTGCTGGCGGATGCCGACATTCGCCAAGGCATCAAGGATTTCTCCGATTGGCCGACGATCCCGCAGCTTTATGTCAAAGGTGAATTCGTCGGCGGCTGTGATATCATCACGGAAATGACGCTGAATGGCGAATTGGACGAGATGTTCGCCGCCAAAGGCGTCGCGTTCAGCAAGGAAGCCGCCGACAAGATCCGTGAAACCAACGCGTGAAAGTCATGCTGTAATGCATTGCAATGGTGGGCTAATCACCCACCCTACGCACCCAATCACTCCGTCTGCGCTCCAAGCGCGCAATGGGTGAGGAGCGGCTGATCCTCTCCCACCCCCGCTTCATGCCAGTAAAGCGTTGCTTCTTCGCCCTTCGTCCACCAGATATAATGCGATCCGTCCGATGGCCAGCCATAGCGCGCGCCTGATGCGCTTGGCACGGACCAAAGCGTAATCTGCCGGTTTTCCACCATCAGAATCACCGCAGAACCCGCATCGGGATCGTTGGATGTCTCATTGATATAGGTGGCGGGGACGCCAACCCCGCGTTCGCAAGTGTAGTAGTATGTGCTGATCTCCAGCGACGCCCGCGCAGGCAACGGCAAGGAGAGCAGCGTCAAAGCGATCAGACCGCGGATCATCGGCTTGCCACCTCATCCACCCGATCGGCCAAAGCCTCTGCCCGCGCCGCGATTTCCGCCAGTGTTTCGGGGATTTGCGGTGGAATCACCGGGATTTCAATTCGCTGCGGTTCGGGTGCCGGTTGGCTTTCCAATTCCTGCACCCGCGCTTTCAGCACCCGCAACTGATCCTCGACTGACGCAGTGCGATCTGCCAGCATCAGCCCCGCCATAAGCAACATCCGCGCTTCCGGCAAACGGCCCATTTGGGTGACAAGGGGCTGGGCTTCGGTGTCGAGCATCGCAGCCGCAGTGCGCAGGAAATGGTCTTCGCCTTCTTGGCAGGCAACCATGAAGTTACGGCCCCCGATGGTGATTTCCAGTTCAGCCATGGGCATGAGCCTCCTCGATCAGTGGCTTCAACTCGGCCAGAATTTCATCCATTTCGGCGGTCTCGGTATGGCGGGTCGCGCGCAGGCTCTCAAGCTCCGCCATCATCGCCTTGTTGATCATCTGCGGTTCTACCATGCTTTCGCGCGCCGCCTCATGCAGCACGCGCAGGTTTTCGCGCAACTGAATCGTGGATTTGCGCATACGCTGCAATTCCAGCCCCTGCACATCCAACTGTTGCGTCATCTTTTCAACCTTCGCTTCCAACTGGCTTTGTGATTGCGGCTCTCGCTCCCGTCCGGCATCCCGGCTTGCGATACGCAAGCGCTCCGCCATCTGGGCATTGCGCGCCTTTTCCGCCGCAAGATCACTGGTCAACCCGTCAAACTCTGCCTGGAGCGTTGCGATGTCATCACCCTCGGGCGCTGCCACTGCGGTGGCAGGTTCCACAACCTGCGGCTCTGCGGAATCCAGCCGGTCCAGCCCTGCCCCGATCCGGGCAAGCGCCGTGGTGATGCGTCGTTCCAGTTCGGCGATATTGCTTTGGTCACTCATGCCAATGCCCCTTTGTCTCTACTCTCAAAGTCTTTTCCCATGACCGCACCCCGGCCCCGTCGGTTCAGGTTACGCGGCTTGCCCCCCGAATGTCACATCTATTTTGTAACAGCGAATCACAAGCGGCGGCAATTTCCCGGATCATATCCGAAAGATTAAATGAATTGTCCCCCCTTTGGGATCAAGCCTTTGCCAGACATACTTGATCTTGCCGACAAGGCTGATATGCAGCAAATGAACGCTGCGACAAGGGGCCAGAAGGGGCCAGCCCCGCCGGTTGTCGCGCATGACAAAACCGCAGGCTCAGGCATTTGCCCATTTCGCCACCTGACCTCGCCATGATGAAGGATCAATGCTGTGGATATTTCAAGCCTGCGCGCCAAACACCCCGATCACTGGATGAAAGCCTGCGCCATCCGCACACTGACGCTGGATGCTGTTGCCGCCGCAAACTCAGGTCACTCCGGAATGCCAATGGGGATGGCGGATGTCGCAACGGTTCTGTTTGAAAAGCATCTGAAATTTGCCGCATCCGCCCCGCATTGGCCGGATCGTGACCGTTTCATCCTGTCGGCGGGTCATGGCTCGATGCTGCTGTATTCCCTGCTGTATCTGACAGGCTACGCCGATATGACGCTGGCGCAGATCAAGAATTTCCGCCAATGGGGTTCGATCACCGCAGGCCATCCGGAATATGGCCATGCCACCGGAATTGAAACCACCACCGGCCCCTTGGGTCAGGGTGTCGGCAATTCGGTAGGTTTCGCCATTGCCGAGGAATCGCTGCGCGCGCATTGGGGTGCGAAGATCATCGACCACCATACCTATGTGATGGCAGGCGACGGCTGCCTGATGGAAGGCATCAGCCAGGAGGCGCTGGCGCTGGCCGGCAAACAGGCACTTTCCCGCCTGATCCTGCTGTGGGACCATAACGGCATCACCATTGACGGCAAGGTGTCGCTGGCCGATATCACCGACCAAAAAGCCCGTTTCGCGGCATCCGGCTGGGACGTGTTCGATTGTGACGGCCACGATCCCGATGATATTGATCGCGCGATCACGGCGGCCAAGGCCAGCCCGCGCCCGGCGATGATTGCCTGTAAAACCCATATCGCGCTTGGATCTTCAGCGCAGGACACCTCCAAAGGCCATGGCGCGCTGACCTCGCCTGACCTGATTGCAGACACGAAAAAGGTTTACGGCTGGCCCTACCCCGCCTTTGAAATCCCGAAGGAGATCAAATCAGCGTGGGAGGCAATCGGCGCCCGTGGTCTGGACGCGCGCAAGGAATGGGAAGCCCGGTTTGCGGAGCTTTCCGACAATCGCAAGGCCGAATTCCACCGCATTTTCAAAACGGAAGCCCCCGCGAAGCTTGCCGCCGTGGTCCGCGCGTTGAAAAAGCAAGCGGTGGAAACTCTGCCGAAACTCGCCACCCGCGCCGCATCGGAAATGGTGTTGGAGGTGATCAACCCGGTGATGAAGGAAACCATCGGCGGCTCTGCCGATCTGACCGGTTCCAACAACACACTGACCGCCGATCTTGGCATGTTCACACCC
>NZ_JAKDLJ010000296.1 GCF_030452865.1 Pseudorhodobacter sp. | reverse complement strand
GAAAACGA
The DNA here is from genome assembly GCF_030452865.1 of Pseudorhodobacter sp. Classification (GTDB taxonomy): domain Bacteria; phylum Pseudomonadota; class Alphaproteobacteria; order Rhodobacterales; family Rhodobacteraceae; genus Pseudorhodobacter. Next base: position 4,611 of record NZ_JAKDLJ010000296.1, on the reverse strand, counting down.
CATAAATGCAGGATCGGCGCGCCCGGAAAGAGAACGCAGCTATGCGGAGCGCGCCGCCCCAGATCGCCCGAAAGAATACTTCTCGGTCCGCCTGACCATATCGGGGGCGGCGCAGGAATTTGAAGATCCGCGCCAGGCGGGCGAAGCCTTCTTTCGCGCTGATCCCTCCGAGCGACCCTCGGTCGCTCATATCGATGGCAACTCCGCGCGAACGATGGCCCGGACAGAGATCCACGGCAACCATGAAAGCGGCGAGACGCGGTACTTCAAATCGCTGCCGGACTCGCATGCCCCCGATGCGGAGTTTCGCGCCGGGTTCCTCAATGCGATGGAAGCCTCGCTCACAGAACGCTTGGGCAAGGTCGAGTGGGGCAAAGATGGTCCCCCTGTGACCGAGCGGCTTGATACAGGCCTGAGAGATGATCTCGAGGCCTTCGCGCGCCGCGCGCCGGAAAAGGCAGCGATGCTTTGGGCTGACCACAGTGACGCGGTCCCGCCCGGGCCGGAATTGCGCGCGGCGGTTCAAGCCCGGGAGGAAGTGGCGGATCGAGAGGTGGCAGCCTACCAGGACGGCCTAGTCGAAAAGCCATCCATCATCGCCAACGGCGACTGGGTCACGACTGATGCAAATGTCGAGTTGCGGCCCGTGGCGGTGGCAACCGACCGAGGGATTCACACGGGCTACGAGGCAAATCTGCCGGGAGGGGAGAATGAACTCACCTATTCAGAGCGCACTTTCCCGAATTCCCGCGAGGCTCTGCGCCATGCCTATGATTTCTACGAGGGTGGAGAGGAAGGGCTTGAGCTTGCGGTAAAGCGTGCGACCGAGTTGGACCGTGCGTTGGTGGAAGAACCTGACCGGGGGCCAGAAGGGCTTGTCCTCGAGCATCGGCCACAGCCCGAGTTCGCCCGCCCCGAGACCGCGATCTATGCGGGCGATGATGCGCAACTGGTCCTGACCCTTGGTCGGGACACTGAAAACACCCGCGATCTGGCCGAGCGGCTCGTCGCCGACCCGGAATTTCGCAAGTTGGTGGCCGAGCATATCCCCGATGCGGACGGCACGCTTGGCACCGGTCGCTTTGTCGACGGCGAAGGCTCCGCAGGATTTCTACCCGACGAGCTTTTGGCCGTCACCTCCTATGGTCGCGATGGTGGTGCCGAAGTTCTGGCGAAGTTTCCCGATGAAGGGCCGCTCAGTGAAGCCTTGGCCAAGCATTTGGCGCAAAGCCCGGTGATGGCGGCCTATGTCGAAGAAGAACGGCAGCGGAGCGATTTCGCTTCCGACCCGGCGCGGGCAATCTCGGCTTGGGTGGCGCAATCGACAGCCCAGATCGATAGATTGCCGTCAGACCGACAAGGCGCGCTGCGATCTGAAATGCAGGGCATTGCCAAGGAAGCCGCGGCAGCCTTTGGGCTGGATCGGGAGCAGGCAGAAATCGAAACCCCGCCCCGTTCGACACTGTATAGCACCACCATCGGCGCAAACACGTTGGCGATTGCCGGGGCCGAGAAAGACCTCGACGTAAGCAGTGCCAAGATGTTGAGCGCGACTTTGAGTTTATATGCGAACATCGCTGGGATCGATTTCAAAAGGCTTGAGACGCGACTCGAAACTGGGGCGGCCAACGCCCGCGAAGAAGAGTCGTGGGTGAAATCCGATATTGCCGATGTCGCCAAGCGGCATGGCTTTGATCTCAGCAGCGCCCAAGGTCGCAGTTCGGCGGCCGAGCGGGTGGATCGTTTCTACGAGCGTGCAGCCGAATTGATCCAGCCCGCCCGCAGCATTGAAGTGACTCGTGGACCTGACCCGCTGGTGGAGGCTTTGGGTTCACTGGCGCGCGTCCATGCCAGCCAGGGATCCGTCGCCTTCCGAAACGAAAATCAGGCACGGGATTTCGCCGAAGAAATGAAGGAACGCTACGGGGCAACGGTGTTGAAAGACATCGCCGCTGGCCGGACCGAGGCACTGGCCAAGGATGTACCGGACCCGACCGCTCGGGCGGCGATGGCCGTTGCCGTCGTCTCGGCTGCCAAAGAGCATCCTTCACTTGGCCTCAGCGCGCATGAAGCGGAGGCGGCGGAACGCAGAATGGTGGCGCAAGCGGCGTCGCGACCGCCGGAACACGCGCGAGCACATGCCTATGATCGCAATCAGGACCGGGAGTTTTGATCTTGCAACGTATTGCTCTGCTTCTCCCCCTTGGTCTCACGTCCGGCCTGCTTGTCGGCCTCATCGCCGGGGGCCTTGTTCTGAACCTCATCCTTGGCCGCGATCCGAATGCAACCGGCATCTTTGTCCTTCTCGCCGAGTTTCCCGGTTTTGCACGGCTGACCTCCGTGCCCTGGGTCCTGCCTTGGCAGATCGTCGGCGCATCGACCCTGCTCTTCACGATTGCCGCCGTCGCCCTGACCTTCCGCCAGCAGCTCACCGAATATGGTCAGGCCAAGTTCCAGGCGAAGGCGGAGATGAGAGCAAATGGCCTCTTGCAGGCCTTGGGCGCGGGCATGGTCTTCGGCAAGCTCGGGCCGCCTTCAAAGGCCGCGCCTTACGTCAGCGCCACCTTCCAGAAATTCCCGCATTGTCTTGTCGTGGCCCCCACCCGGGCAGGCAAGGGCGTGGGCTATGTCATCCCGAACACGCTTCTGTTTAACGGCAGCATTGTGGTGCTCGACGTGAAGGGCGAAATTTTCGAGGCAACCTCCCGGCACCGGCTGGCAGAAGGCGATGCGGTCTATCGCTTCTCGCCCTTCGATTTTGAACATCCGACCCATCGCTACAACCCGCTTGAGCGCGTCGCCCGCGTTGAAAATCTCGAACAACGCTATACCGAACTGGCCAAGATCTCGGACTACTTCTTGACTGTTTCGGACAAAGGCACTGCTGGCGACTTCCTGACCGAGGGGCGTGAGCTTTTCGTGGCCGCTGGACTTCTCGCGATTGAGCGCGGCAAGCCGACCATCGGCGAGATCAGCCGCATCCTCTTTGGTCGCGGCGCCACCCAGGAGGTTTACGGCGAACATGCCGAGGAGGTGAAACACCCCAATGCCGCCCAGACTTTCCGCAAGTTCGCAGGGTATTCCGACCGGACGTTGTCCTCGCACGCCTCGGTTCTGGGTGGTGCGGGCATGACGCTTTGGAACAACCCGGCAGTGGATCGCGCAACTTCCGGCAATGATTTCTCTTTCGCCGACCTGCGCAAGCGGCCGATGTCGATCTATGTCGTGGTCAACGCCGATGACATTCGCACCCTGTCGCCTCTGGTGCGGCTCTTCTTCGGCGAGTTGATCGCCACCATGCGCTCCACCCTCCCCGACCCGAAATCCGAACCCTGGCCGGTGATGGTCATGCTGGACGAGTTCGACCAACTCGGACCCATGCCCATCGTGGAACAGGCGCTGAAGCAGCTCGCTGGCCATGGTGCGCGGGTGTCGATCATCACCCAGTCGATCCCCGGTCTCGACAATATCTATGGCGAGAACGTCCGCCTGTCGCTCGAGTCCGCCGCCGGCATGAAGCTCTACCTCGCTGCGAACGACAAGAAGACGGCGGGCGAGATTTCGGATGCGTTGGGCAAGACCACCAAGCTTTCCGTCTCGGACAGCGTGTCAAGAGATCGGGATTTCATGCAGCGGCGGTCGGTCAGTCGGCGCATGGAGGAGCGTCCCCTCCTGACGCCCGACGAGGTGCGGCGGCTTAACCCGGATCAAGCGATCCTCATCCCGGAAAGACAGAACCCGCTACTGGTCCATCGGATCGTGTATTTTCAGGATCCGACGTTCAAGAAACTGTTCGAGGCGCAAAAAGGTGCCCTGCCCTATCCGCCAAAAGAAGCTACGGACGTGCAGGTCCTGACCCAACGGATGGAGGCGCTGGAACGGCGTCTGGCAGAAAGGATGGTGGTGGATTTCGTGCGGCCAGAAAAGGTGAAGACGGAAGCACCCGTCGAGCCGGAGCCGAAACTGGCGGCCGAGATTGTGGCGCGGGAGGAGATCGCGCCAGAGGCCGAGCAGGCAGCAATAGATGCTCAAGCGCCTCTGTTTGTGGCGCAAGCTAAGCCAGCCGTTGAACCCCAAGTTCAGCTAGATGTCCTGAAGCCGCCAGAGACAATCTCGGTAGCCCGGATGAACAAATTCACCCTCAAGCTTCAGGCACAGGAGCCATAGCTACAGTCGAGCTCATCACGAAAGATCCCAATCCGAATCAGGCAAAGTAACCTCTAGGCCGGCCGCATCGAGAAAGAAGACCTTTATTTTTGACCCGCATGTTTTGACCTGAAATTTTTGTCCGGCAGCGGCCGCTCGTGACATGTGCGGCTAAATCTCGGTTGGAGCTCAAATTTATCGGTGCTACGCGATGTGCCGAGGTCTGCTAGGAGTGGAGGGAAAGCGGAATGTCAGCTTTCCGGTGTAGAAGGTATAGAGTCACCCTTCCGATCACCTCGATTTCGCGGCTTACGCAGCCAACTGGATGATGGTGAACCGAATGGAGCTCTACTTGCGAAAGACCCCTCGTTCCCGCAAGCCGACAACCTTGCACCCGCCAGAGCTAGTGCGGGCTTTCTTTGCTGACAGCTATTACCTCGACTACATAGTTCTGCGTCCTTTGAG
>NZ_JAKDLJ010000024.1 GCF_030452865.1 Pseudorhodobacter sp. | reverse complement strand
GTCTCCTCCCCCACCAATTTCGCGATGCGTGGTGGCACCGGCCTGATGGGTGAAGCGGGGCCGGAGGCAATCATGCCGCTGGCACGCGGGCTTGACGGGCGGCTTGGGGTTCAGGCCGGTGGTGGGCGAGATGTGACTGTGGTGATGAACATCTCTACCCCCGATGTCGCCGGGTTCCAGCGGTCGCAAAGCCAGATTGCAGCACAGGCCCAACGCGCGCTGGCGCGTGGGCAGAGGAACAGGTGAGGACAGGATATGGGTTTCCATGAGATACGTTTTCCGGCGAGCCTGAGCTTCGGCTCGGTCGGTGGGCCGGAACGGCGGACCGAGATTGTCACCTTGGCCAACGGCTTTGAGGAGCGCAACAGTCCCTGGGCCCACTCCCGTCGTCGATATGACGCGGGTGTCAGCCTGCGGAGCCTTGATGATGTCGAGGCGCTGATAGCGTTTTTTGAAGCGCGGCGTGGGCAATTGTTTGGCTTTCGCTGGAAGGATTGGGCGGATTACAAATCCTGCCTGCCGTCCAAAGCACCATCTGCCGTCGACCAGCTGATCGGCGTGGGCGATGGGTTACGCCAGGTTTTTGACCTGTCGAAACTCTACCGCTCAGGAGAAAGCGAGTATCGACGTCCGATCACGAAGCCGGTATTGGGTACGGTGCTGGTGGCGCTGGCAGGCGATCCGAAAGTGGAAACGCTGGAGTTTTCGGTGGATACCGCGACTGGCAGCATCCATTTTCCGACGCCCCCCGATCCGGGGGTTCGCATTACCGCAGGGTTTGAGTTTGACGTGCCGGTGCGTTTCGATGCCGACCGCATCCAAACTTCGGTCGCATCTTTCCGGGCAGGCGATGTTCCGTCGGTCCCGGTGGTGGAGGTGCGGATATGAGCAGCGCGGACGCATTCTACAGCCATCTTGAAAGCGGAACCACAACGACCTGTCACGCATGGGAAATTTCCCGTAGCGATGGCGTCTGGTTTGGCTTTACCGACCACGATTGCAATCTGGATTTCGGCGGCAAGCTCTATCTCGCCAATTCCGGGTTGACGGCGAAGGCGTTGCAGCAAACCACTGGGCTCTCGGTCGACAATACCGAGGCGATGGGTGCGTTGTCGGCGTTGTCGGTGACTGAGGATGATATTCTGGCCGGGCGTTTCGACGGGGCGGAACTGGTCAGCTGGCAGGTGAATTGGGCCAATCCACAGGAACGGGCGCTGGCATTCCGCGGAACGATTGGCGAAATCGCGCGTTCGGGCGGGGCATTTCAGGCCGAATTGCGCGGACTGACGGAAAGCATTAACCAACCACAAGGACGTGCGTTCCAACGATCCTGCCCGGCGATACTTGGCGATGGAAAATGTGGGTTTGACCTGTCGCAACCGGGGTATTCCATTGAGATCCCGGTTGAGGAGGTCACCGATCGACGTGTGTTTACGTTTTCCGACCTGACCGGGTTTGAGGATCGCTGGTTTGAGCGCGGGCGTCTTGTTGTCGTGTCTGGCACCGCGAAAGCCGTTGTCGGCATTATCAAGAATGACCGTTTGCAGACGAATCTGCGCCGGGTTGAGCTTTGGCAGGGATTGGGGCCGGAAATCGTTGCAGGCGACATGATCCGGCTGGAAGCAGGTTGTGACAAGGCGGCGGGAACCTGTCGTCTGAAATTCGACAATTTTACGAATTTCCGGGGCTTCCCTGACATTCCGGGCGAAGGCTGGTTAACCTCCTATCCCGTATCGTCACAGGCCAACTCCGGCGGAAGCCTGGTGCGATGACGATGTGGCGTCAGTCTATCGTGACCGAGGCGCGGGCTTGGATCGGGACGCCCTATGTGCATCAGGCGAGTTGCAAGGGCGCGGGCTCGGACTGCCTTGGGTTGCTGCGCGGCATTTGGCGGCTTTTGCACGACGCAGAGCCGGAACAGGTGCCAGCCTATACGCCGGATTGGGCGGAGCCCGCGCGCGATGAAGTGCTGTTGCGCGCGGCGGTGCGGTGGTTGGTGCCAAAAGCGCCAGGCGTACAAGACCCCGGAGATATACTGCTGTTCCGGATGCGGGAGGGTAGCATCGCCAAGCATCTGGGCATCGCTGCCGAAGTCGGTGCGCGGGCCAGTTTTGTCCATGCCTATACCGGGCATGGGGTGATCGAGAGTCCGCTGTCGGACCCATGGGCGCGCCGGATCGTGGCGCGATTCGAATTTCCAGAAGGAGTGCAGTGAATGGCAACGATTCTACTGTCGGCCGTCGGCGCTGCTGCCGGTGCGGGTTTTGGTGGCACGGTTTTGGGGCTTTCCGGTGCCGTGATCGGGCGCGCGGTTGGTGCGACCTTGGGTCGGGTCATAGACCAGCGATTGCTGGGTGCGGGTTCCGACGCAGTGGAAACTGGCCGGATTGAGCGGTTTCGCTTGGCCGGGGCATCCGAGGGCGCGGCGGTTCCGCAAGTTTACGGACGGGTGCGCACGGCGGGGCAGATCATCTGGGCGACGCAATTCGCGGAAACCAGTAGCGCGCAGGGCGGTGGCAAAGGTGCGCCGAAACCGCGTGTGACCAGTTTTTCCTATACTGTCAGTTTCGCCGTGGCGCTTTGCGAAGGTGAAATCTCTGGCGTGGGCCGGGTGTGGGCCGATGGGGTGGAGATTGATGCGGGTAGCGTGAACTTGCGGGTTTACCACGGGAGCGAGGACCAACTCCCTGATCCAAAGATCGCGGCTGTTGAAGGCGCGGGAATGGCACCGTCTTACCGTGGGATTGCCTATGTTGTGGTCGAAGATCTTGATCTGTCGCGTTTTGGCAATCGTGTGCCGCAGTTGAATTTTGAGGTTATTCGTCCGGCCCAAGGGGCATATGCAGAAACGACGGTTGACCTTGCCCACGCGGTGCGGGCGGTGGCGATGATGCCGGGGACCGGGGAATATGCGCTTGCAACCACTGCGCTGCACTACGACGACGGACCGGGATTGAATCGGAGCGCCAATGTGCATTCTCCATCCGGCCAAAGCGATTTTTCAACGGCTCTGAAACAGTTGCGGGCGGAATTGCCGCAAGTCAATTCGATCTCTCTGGTGGTGTCGTGGTTCGGCGATGACCTGCGCTGCGGCGAATGTGCGGTGCAGCCGAAGGTGGAGCAGACATTGCAAGATGCAGTCGGTATGCCGTGGCGCGCCGGAGGTATCGCGCGCGCGCAAGCGGCACTGATTGCGCAGGATGCGGGACGCCCGATTTACGGTGGCACACCGTCGGACGCATCAGTGATCGAAGCGATCCAAGCGGTGCGCGGCGCAGGGCAGGAAGTGATGTTCTACCCGTTCATTCTGATGGATCAACAGGCGGGCAATGCGCGGCCCGATCCCTATTCCAATGCGTCAGATCAGCCGAAACTGCCTTGGCGCGGGCGGATCACTTTGTCGGTTGCGCCGGGGCGGGATGCAAGTCCGGACCGTAGCGTGGATGCGGCAAGTGAGGTTGCGGCATTCTTTGGAACCGCACAGGTTTCCGACTTCTCGGTATCAGGTGGCACCATTGGCTACGCCGGCCCGGCAGAGTGGCGCTATCGTCGTTTCGTCCTGCATTATGCCCATCTCTGCGCGCTCGCGGGTGGGGTTGATGCGTTTTGCATCGGGTCTGAAATGCGCGGTCTGACTCAGATCCGTGGGCCGGGTGACAGCTTTCCGGCCGTCGCGGCTTTGCGCCAACTGGCGGCAGATGTTCGTGCCATTCTAGGGCCGGACACAAAGCTCACCTATGCGGCGGACTGGTCGGAATATTTCGGCCATCATACTGACGGTAATGTCTATTTCCATCTCGACCCGCTATGGGCGGACGCGAATATCGACTTCATCGGTATCGACAATTACATGCCGCTGTCGGACTGGCGAGAGGGCGACGATCAGTCCGATGACGGTTTCTCTACGATCTACGACCTTGATTATCTTTCGAGCCAGGTTCTGGGCGGCGAGGGTTATGATTGGTATTATGACAGCGTTGAGGGTGAGGCCGCACAACGCCGCCTGCCGATCGAAGACGGAGCGCATGGAGAGCCGTGGATCTATCGCTACAAGGATTTGAAAAGCTGGTGGCTGCATACGCACCATGAGCGGATCAATGGTTTTCGCCAAGAGGAGCCGACCGGTTGGGTGCCGCAGTCAAAGCCGATCCGCTTCACCGAATACGGTTGTGCGGCCATCGACAAGGGCAGCAATCAGCCGAATAAATTCCTTGACCCGAAATCATCCGAATCCAGCCTGCCGAAGTTTTCCAACGGGCGGCGGGATGACACCATCCAGATGCAGTATTTGCGTGCGATGGCGTTGACCTGGGCAAACCCTGAAAACAATCCAATCTCGACGCTCTATGCGGCACCCATGCTGGATATGTCGCGCGCGCATGTCTGGGCATGGGACGCCCGCCCGTTCCCGCAGTTTCCCAATGACAGCAACCTTTGGGCGGATGGCGAAAACTACGCCCGTGGGCATTGGCTTTCGGGTCGCAGCACCAACCAGCCCCTGTCGCTGGTCGTGGCCGAAATCTGTGAGCGTTCCGGTGTGGTTGCGTTCGATGTGTCGGGACTTTTCGGTGTCGTGCGCGGCTATTCACCGGAAGGAATCGGAACGGCACGCGCGGCATTGCAGCCCTTGATGTTGGCGCACGGGTTTGAAGCGGTGGAGCGTGACGGCATTTTGACGTTCAAGATGCGCGGCAATGACAAGCCGATATTGATTGCGCCGGAACGCCTTGTTGTTTCGGATGCTTTGGATGGCCCGATCGAAACCCTGCGCACGCCCGAAGCCGAAACCGCAGGCCGCGTGCGCCTGAATTTTCTGGAGGCGGAGGCGGAGTTCGGGCTGCGGCAAGTCGAGGCGATCTTCCCGGAAGAGGAAAGTTTTGGCGTCTCGCAAACCGAATTGCCGCTGATCCTGACCAATGCTGAAGCGCGCAACACCGTCGAGCGCTGGCTGTCGGAAGCGCGCGTTGCCCGCGATACCGCGCGTTTTGCCTTGCCGCGTTCGTTGGCTAAACTCGGGGCAGGCGATGTCGTTGACCTGCAAGGCATACATTACCGCATCGACCGGGTGGAGCAGGCAGACGCGAATAGGGTGGAGGCAGTTCGGATAGAGCGTTCGGTCTATCACGCCGCCGACAGCACCGAAGAAACTCGCCATTCCGTGCAATTCGTCCCACCTGTTCCGGTCTATCCGGTATTTCTCGACCTACCGCTGATCACTGGGGATGAGGTTCCTCATGCGCCCCATATCGCCGTCACGGCGAAACCTTGGCCGCACCCCGTGGCGGTCTGGAGTGCTGTCGATGACGCGGGATATCAGGTCAATCGCCTGATCGAGCGTGCGTCCATTGTTGGCGTCACGCAAACACCCTTGGCCGCGGCTCAATCGGGCTTGTGGGATTGCGGCGCACCCCTGCGCATAAAGCTCAGCGGTGGCAGCCTTTCCGCAGCATCGAAGCGCGCGGTTCTGGACGGGGCCAACGCGCTTGCGATCGGGGACGGCAGTTCTGACAATTGGGAGGTGTTGCAGTTTTCCGATCTGGTGCTGGTTGCCCCGCAGACCTATGAAATCAGCACCAGACTTCGCGGCCAGCTTGGAACGGACGCCATCATGCCGCCGATCTGGCCTGCGGGCAGTTTGGTCGTTATCCTTGACAAGTCGCTGACACAGATCGACCTTGCTGCGTCCGCGCGCGGCTTGGCGCGCAACTATCGCATCGGCGCGGCGGCGCGCGGCGTCGACGACCCCAGTGTGATACATCGGGTAGAGGCGTTCTCCGGAATCGGCCTACGCCCTTACGCGCCCGTTCATTTGCGCGCGAAAGCGATGCCGGATGGCAGCCGGAAATTCAGTTGGATCCGGCGCACCCGTCTTGACGGCGACAGTTGGGAATCCTTTGAGGTGCCGCTCGCGGAGGAGAGCGAGCGCTATCTGCTGCGGATCGTTGCATCGGGGGCGATCCTGCGCGAAGTTGTCATCGCCATGTCGAATTGGGATTACTCAGCCGCAATGCAGGCAGCCGATGCCGTCGGGGGCGGGTTTGAGGTTCAGGTGGCGCAGATTTCCGACCGTTTCGGGCCGGGGCCGTTCACCAACCTGACAGTTGTGTCTTAGGCCGGACCGATGCGACCGATCCTCATGGGGGACATTGTTGCCGCAGCCCGCGCCTTGCGGGAGGCGCGGGATGATGATTGGCCGCAGCACATGACCGAAATGCTCTATCGCGCGCAAATTGCCGACAAGGTTGTAAAGCGGACGGGCCAGCCGCATCGTCTTTGGGGGAATGGTTGCCTGATGGCGGCAGCCTTCCCGACCCCGAAAAAGCCTGAGCCGTTTCTGGATGACATCACCTATCTTGTCGCCTTGCGGACCGTCGTTGATGGGTTGTTGCAACGCAAACTCCGAAACCTGCCACAGATTTCTGCGCCTGCGATGGACGATCCCGCCACTTGAGGCTATATTAAGCGCAAGCGAATACGGAGAAACGCAATGGCCAAGACCCAACAGAACGTGACAACCGTTGATCCGGTCTGGCAACGTGTCTGCGATGAGGCCGTTGCGGCCATCGCGGCGGAGCCTCTGCTTGGGGGTCTGATCCATTCCAGCTTGCTGCACCATCCGTCGTTTGAACGCGCCTTGGCCTATCGCTTCTCTCTCAAACTGGCTTCGGCGGAGATGAGCGAGCAGATCTTGCGCGAAATCGCGGATGAGGCTTTTGCCGCCGATCCGCAACTCGCGCAATTTGCGCGTGCCGACATGATGGCCGTGCATGACCGTGACCCTGCCTGCAACCGCTTCATTCAGCCTTTGCTGTTTTTCAAGGGCTATCAAGCGGTTCAAGCCTACCGGATTGGCCATTGGCTTTGGGGTCAGGGCCGCAAGGACATGGCCTATTTCGTGCAAATGCGGATTTCCGAAACGTTCGGCGTCGATATTCATCCCGCCGCCCGGATTGGTCGCGGCATCATGATTGACCACGCCCATTCCATCGTCATCGGCGAAACTGCTGTGGTGGGTGACAATGTTTCCATGCTGCATTCCGTGACTTTGGGTGGGACCGGCAAGGAAGACGGTGACCGGCATCCAAAAATCGGTCATGGCGTGATGATCGGGGCAGGGGCGAAGGTATTGGGCAATATCCGCATCGGACATTGCAGCCGTATCGCCGCCGGCTCGGTCGTCTTGCAAGATGTGCCACCCTGCAAGACTGTGGCCGGGGTTCCGGCAAAGGTCGTGGGCGAGGCTGGTTGTGATCAGCCCGCCATCTCGATGAACCAGTTGATCGACGCTGCCGAATAATCAATGAAAACGCCCCGGAAGCCATCGCTTCTGGGGCGTTTTCATGTTTGTTGCCTCAGGATTCAGGCCAGCATCGACATCGGGTTTTCAAGATTGTCGATTACGGCTTGCAAGAAGGCAGCGCCCAACGCGCCATCAATGACGCGGTGATCCACCGAAAGCGTCATAGACATCACGGTTGCAACCACAATTTCCCCTGCGGCATTGACCACCGGCTTTTTCACACCTGCACCAACCGCCAGAATGGACCCGTGCGGCGGGTTGATCACGGCGTCGAAATTGTCGACCCCCATCATCCCGAGGTTCGAAATGGCAAAGCTGCCGCCCTGATATTCATGCGGGGCCAGCTTTTTGGTTTTCGCACGGGTCGCCAAGTCCTTCATCTCCGCCGACAATGCCGACAGAGACTTTTGCTGTGCGTCGCGCAGAACCGGGGTAAACAATCCGCCTTCAATCGCCACCGCAACGGCAACATCCGAAGGCTTCAGTTTCAAAATCCGGTCACCGGCCCAAACGGCGTTGCAATCGGGCACCGCTTGCAGCGCATTGGCGCAGGCCTTGATGATGAAGTCATTGACCGACAGCTTGACGCCGCGCCCCTCCAACTGCTTGTTCAGCGTGGCGCGGAAGGCCATCAGCGCGTCCAACTTCACATCGCGGCGCAGATAGAAATGCGGGATGGTTTGTTTGGCTTCGGTCAACCGGGCAGCGATGGTTCTGCGCATCCCGTCCAGGGTAACTTCGGTATATTCGCGGTCGGCGAACATCTTTTTCACCGTCTCGGCAGAGGCGCCTGTCGCCATCGCCGGGGCGGTTGCCGCGACTGCCGCAGGGGCAGACGCCGCAGAAGCCGAAGCCACCGCGCCCGGTTTTGCCTGTTCCACATCCGCCTTGACGATGCGGCCATGCGGGCCAGAGCCGCTGATCTTGCTCAGATCAAGCCCTTTTTCCGCAGCGATCCGCCGCGCCAGTGGCGAAGCAAACACCCGCGCACCAGCGGCATTGGCGGCCGCGGGTGCAGGAGTGGCAGACACGGACGCCGGAGCAGCGGCCTTCGCGGGTTCTGCGGCTTTTGGCGCGTCGGTCTTTGGCGCGGCCACAGCGGCAGAGGCATCTTCGCCTTCCTCCAACAGCACTGCGATCGGGGTATTAACCTTCACCCCAGCCGTGCCTGCGGCGATCAGAATTTTGCCGACGATGCCTTCATCGACTGCTTCAAATTCCATCGTCGCCTTGTCGGTTTCAATCTCGGCCATGATATCGCCGGATTTCACCGTATCGCCCTCTTTCACCAACCATTTCGCCAGCGTGCCTTCTTCCATCGTCGGCGAAAGCGCGGGCATCAGAATTTGCGTAGCCATAGCGTTTCTCCTTTACCGGTAGCAGACGGATTTGACAGCCTCGACCACTTCGGCGGTCGTGATCAATGCGTGTTTTTCAAGGTTCGCGGCATAGGGCATCGGCACATCCTTGCCGGTGCAGTTGATCACCGGCGCGTCCAGATAATCAAACGCGCGTTGCATGATGGTTGCTGACAGGTGGTTGCCGATGGCCCCCACAGGCCAGCCTTCCTCCACCGTGACACAGCGGTTGGTCTTTTGCACCGACGCCAGAACCGTATCGTAATCAATCGGGCGCAGGGTTCGCAGGTCAATCACTTCGGCGGAAATTCCGTCCTCGGCCAGTTTGTCGGCGGCTTCCAGCGCATAGGTCATGCCGATGCCGAAGGAAACGATGGTCACATCAGCCCCTTCGCGCCAGACGCGGGCCTTGCCGAACGGAATGGTGAAGTCCTCCAGATCCGGCACCTCGAACGACTTGCCATAAAGGATTTCATTCTCAAGGAAGATCACCGGGTTAGGGTCGCGGATTGCCTGTTTCAGCAAGCCTTTCGCATCGGCCGCCGAATAGGGCATCACCACTTTCAGCCCCGGAACGGCGGCATACCACGCGGCATAGCATTGGCTGTGTTGCGCGCCGACGCGGGCGGCCGCACCATTGGCGCCGCGGAACACGATCGGGCACCCCATCTGCCCGCCGGACATATAGAGAGTTTTGGCGGCAGAGTTTATCAAATGGTCAATCGCCTGCATCGCAAAGTTGAAGGTCATGAATTCGACAATCGGGTTCAGACCGGCAAAAGCCGACCCGACTGCGATCCCGGCAAAACCATGCTCGGTGATCGGCGTATCAACGACGCGCTTGGGCCCGAACTCATCCAGCATTCCCTGGCTGATCTTGTAGGCGCCTTGGTATTCGCCGACCTCTTCGCCCATCAGATAAACGCGGTCATTGGCGCGCATTTCTTCGGACATCGCTTCGCGCAACGCCTCGCGCACGGTCATCGTCTTCATCTTGGTGCCTTCGGGCCAGTCGGGCGAGGCGTTGGATTTCACTTCCACCGGGGCTTTGGCGGCGGCTTTCACAGGCGCTGTCGCCTCGGTCTTGGGCGAGGCGTCGGCTTTCGCGGGGGGTGCTGCAACCGCATCGGCGCTTTCGCCTTCTTCTACCAGAACGGCGATAGGCGTGTTCACCTTCACCCCGGCAGTGCCAGCAGCGACCAGTATCTTGCCGACGATCCCTTCATCGACCGCCTCAAATTCCATCGTCGCCTTGTCGGTTTCAATCTCGGCCATGATATCGCCGGATTTTACGGTGTCGCCCTCTTTGACCAACCATTTGGCCAAAGTGCCTTCTTCCATCGTGGGAGAGAGGGCCGGCATGAGAATTTGCGTTGCCATGTGTGTTTCCCCCTCAGGCGTAAATGTCAGTCCAAAGCTCGCTCAACGCAGGCTCCGGGCTTTCTTTGGCGAATTCAGCGGCTTCATTGACGATTGCCTTGATCTCTTTGTCGACCGCTTTCAGGTCGTCGTCGGTCGCGTGGCCGCCTTGCACCAGCAGGTCGCGCACATGTTCAATCGCGTCTTTTTCGGAGCGGATTTTATCCACTTCATCACGGGTACGGTATTTCGCCGGGTCTGACATCGAATGGCCGCGATAGCGATAGGTGTGCATTTCCAGAATATAGGGGCCATCGCCAGCACGACATATCGCCACGGCCTTTTCTGTCGCGGCTTTCACGGCCAGAACATCCATGCCATCCACCGCTTCGCCCTTGATGCCATAAGCCGCACCGCGTTCCCACAAAGACGGGGATTTGGTGGAGCGTTTCATCGAGGTGCCCATCGCGTATTGGTTGTTTTCAATGACGAAAATCACCGGCAGGTTCCACAACTCCGCCATATTATAGGTCTCGTAGACCTGGCCCTGGTTTGCCGCACCATCACCGAAATAGGTGAAACTCACGTTGTCATTGCCCAGATATTTATCGGCAAACGCCAAACCGGCCCCCAGCGGCACCTGCGCGCCGACAATCCCATGCCCGCCGTAGAAGTGCTTTTCCTTGGAGAACATGTGCATCGAGCCGCCTTTCCCTTTGGAATAGCCGCCCTCCCGCCCGGTCAATTCGGCCATAACCCCTTTGGGGTCCATGCCGCAGGCCAGCATATGGCCATGATCGCGGTAAGATGTGATGCGCTTGTCGCCTTCCTTGGCCGCAGCTTCGATGCCGACAACGACCGCTTCCTGCCCGATGTAGAGGTGGCAGAACCCGCCAATCAACCCCATGCCGTAAAGCTGCCCCGCCTTCTCCTCGAATCGGCGGATCAGCAACATTTCGCGGTAAAACCCCAACAGTTCCTCTTTGGACGTATTGGATTTAGTCGGCTTCTTCTGCGCGGCCATAGGGCGCAACCTCCCTCGTTGCTAAAGTAGTTCAGCATTAAACTATCGAGGGGACCACGGAAAAACAAGGCGCAAACTGTGTTGGCGGCGCAAAATCTGCCTCAAATGGGCAGAGGTCAGCGGATGACAATCTCATCGGCGCGCAGATAGCCCAACACATCGCGCGCCTGTTCATCGAGCAAATCGAGGTCGAGATAACTGTCCGACAAACGATGCGTCAGATTCTGCATTCCGGCAAGCTGGATCTGCAACTGGTCCCGTTCCTCCATCAGGGCGCTGATTTCGGCGCGAAGCTGTACTTGCCGGAACACCCCGTAATCGCCCTGTACGGCGGCAAAGGTGAAATAGCCACCAAGGCACACCGCCAGGGTGACAAGCAAAAGCGTGGTTAGTGCGGGCCGGGTTTTCTGGGTGGTCATCTGCGCGCTGCCTCATTCCCCCTCTCACCGGGGGGTTCGATGACAATGGCACAGCCGATTCGCAAATGGAATCCCCCAAAAGGGGGAATTCCCTAAAATTCCATCAGATTTCGCCGGTCACGGCGTGACCTGCCGACGGTCCTGCGTGCGACCTCAGGCGACTGACGCGGCGTGTATGCTGTCGATCGCCTTGCCCAGCGTGGCGTCAAAGGCCGCGTCATCCTGCGCAACACTCAACCCTTCGGACAATGCGCGGCTGAAGCTGGCGATGATCCCGTGGTTCTGCGCAAGCAGCGCATTCGCCTGATCCCGGCTATAGCCCCCGGACAGCGCCACGATCTTCATCACAGCGGGATGATCGACCAAGGTCCGGTACTGGTTCGCCTTGGTCGGAAGTGAGAGTTTCAGCATTACCTGCGCACCCGTTGGCATTTTATCCAGATGCCGCAGAAGCGCGTCGCGGAGCATGTCTTCCGCCTCCGCCTTGTCCTTGATCGAGATGGTGACTTCCGGCTCCAGTATCGGCATCAGACCGGCAGCGCGCACCTGTGCGCCCACCTCAAACTGCTGGGCTGCAATCGTGTCGATCCCCTTGGCATTCGCGGCGTTGATCACCGAACGCTCCTTGGTGCCAAAAATCCCCGCTGCGGCAGCACGGGCCAACAGCGCCGCAAGTCCGGGCATCGGCTTCATCAGTTGCACGCCGTCAGCCTCGGCTTCCAACCCCTTGTCGATTTTCAGGAACGGCACCACATGGCGCTCTTCCCACAGATAGGTTGCGGTCGGAATTCCGTCGATCTTGCGGTCCATCGTCTGTTCAAACAGGATTGCGCCAATCACCTTGTCGCCAGTGAAGGCAGGCGATTTGATGATGCGGCTGCGCATCTGATGGATCAGGTCATACATTTCGGCGTCAGAGGAATATGCGCTTTCCTCCACCCCATAAAGCCGCAACGCTTTCGGGGTGGAACCGCCGCTTTGATCGAGTGCCGCGATAAACCCCGCCCCTTTGCGCATCTGCTCGGCTTGTGTCTTGTTCGGCATATCCATCCCCATTCACTGAAACCGGCAAAGCCCGCCGCTGTTGCAATCGGCATAGCGGCATGCGCAGGCCCGATCAATTCTGTTCGCGCTAACAGGAGGAAAATGCGCGCGCTCTATCTCCGCCGCTTCAGGAATTGCGCCGCTGTCCAGGCGACAAAGCTGCGCGGTGCAAACCGGGGCAGGGTGGCGAATACCTTGTTGGCGATCCCCGGAACATCCACCCGCTTGCCCTTTTCCATCGCTGTCCAGCCACTGGCGGCCACAGTCTCCGCTGAAGCCAGACCCATCTTGGTGATCAATGTCGCCTTCACCGCCTCATCGGCGGCGAAAAAATCGGTATCGGTGGCACCGGGGCAAAGCGCAGTCACGGTCACGCCAGAGCCGCGCAATTCTGTCGCAACCGCCTCCGACAAGCTCAACAAATAGGCTTTGGTGGCGTGATACACCGCCATATTCGGCCCCGCCATGAAGGCCGCGGTGGAAGCCACATTCAGCACCCGCCCCGAGCCATGCCCAACCATATGCGCCACTGCCCGCTTCATCAGAATACTCGCCGCCACAATATTGACCGAGATCGAGGCCGCTTCGCGCGGCCAATTCGTCTCATCCGCGAAAGATCCGTTGCGCCCCAACCCAGCATTGTTCACCAGAACGCCGATCTGGCGGCCGGCGCTGGCGTCAAGCCACAACTGCTCCACCGCTTCGGGGTCGCTCAGATCGGCGGGCAGGACAAGGGTGGAGACGTGATAGGCGCGCTGCAATTCATGCGCGAGGTTTTGCAGCTTGTCCTCCTGCCGCGCGGTCAGGATCACGTCGAACCCCGCTTTTGCCGCGAGGATGGCGAATTCGCGCCCTAAACCTTCGGATGCCCCAGTAATCAACGCCCAAATTGCCATACCGTCCCCTTTTCAATACCAACCATCCAACAAACCCGGGCGCGCATCAGGCTTTCAACGCCGCAACGCCGGGCAAATCCTTGCCCTCCATCCATTCCAGAAACGCGCCACCGGCGCTGGAAATATAGGTGAACGCCTCCGCCACCCCGGCCTTGTTCAATGCAGCGACAGTATCACCGCCCCCCGCAACAGACACAAGCGCGCCGCTGATCGTCAGCTCGGCCGCCTTTTTCGCAGTGGCATTGGTCGCGGCATCAAACGGCTCAATTTCAAACGCGCCCAATGGACCATTCCAGATCAGGGTGCGCGAGGCGACAAAAACCGCCGTGATCGCCGCAACCGTCGCCGGCCCGGCGTCAAGGATCATCGCATCGACGGGACAGGCGCCAACAGCAACAGTTTCCGACGCAGCCCCCGCTTTGAACTCCCGCGCAACCACAACATCCTTCGGCAGATGGATCGAGCAACCCGAACTGTCGGCTTTCTTCAAAATCTCCAGCGCGGTTTCGGCCATGTCGCGTTCAGCAAGGCTTTTGCCGACCTCAACCCCTTGCGCGACCAGAAACGTATTCGCCATGCCACCGACAATCACCAGATGGTTTACCTTGGTCACCAGATTGCCCAAAAGCTCCAGCTTGGTCGAAACCTTCGCCCCACCGACCACCGCGACCACGGGCCGCGCCGGGTTGCCCAGTGCCGCCTCCAATGCACTCAGCTCAGCCTGCATCAGACGGCCCGCGCAATTTGGCAGCAGATGCGCGATGCCTTCGGTGCTGGCATGGGCGCGGTGGGCGGCTGAAAACGCGTCGTTGACATAGATATCACCCAACGCCGCCATGCTCGCCGCCAGCATCGCATCATTCTTTTCCTCGCCCGCATGGAACCGGGTGTTTTCCAAAAGCACGACTTCATTCGCGCCCATTGCCACCACGGCCTCTTTTGCTGGCCCCCCGATACAATCGCTGGCAAAGCGAACCTTCATGCCACCTAGCGCCGCTTCCAAAGCAGGCACCACCTGTTCCAAACTCATCTCCGGCACCACGACACCCTTGGGGCGCCCAAAATGCGCCAAAAGCACTGGCTTGCCACCTTTGGCCAGAATATCGCGGATGGTCGGCACGATCCGGTCAATCCGTGTCGCATCGGTCACCACGCCGTTCTCCATCGGCACATTCAGGTCCACCCGAACCAGCGCAACCTTGCCAGCAAGTGTCATGTCATCCAGCGTTTTCCAAGCCATCACAGCCTCCTGATTTGCGGTTGCCCCTGTTCGACCCTATCCCCGCGCCGCCGTCAACCGTTAGCCCTTTCCATCAGCGACCGGGATGATTAGGTTGCGGCGCAGAATATAGGACAGGAGGGCCAGATGGCCGATATCAAAGACCCCGAAAATACGATCCTGATGGAGCTCAAGAACGGCACCGTCGTGATTGAACTGCTGGCCGATGTGGCCCCGAAACATACCGCCCGCATGAAGGAACTGGCCCGCGCCGGTGCCTATGACAACGTGTGCTTTCACCGTGTCATTGGCGGCTTCATGGCGCAGACCGGCGATGTGGAGCATGGCGATATGGAAGACGGCTTCAACCTGCACCGCGCTGGCACCGGTGGCTCCGATCAGCCTGACCTTCCGGCAGAGTTTTCCAAACTGCCGCACGCGCGTGGCACGTTGGGCGCTGCGCGTTCGTCCAACCCGAACTCCGCCAACAGCCAGTTCTTCATCAATTTCAAGGACAACGACTTCCTGAACGGCCAATACACCGTGTATGGCCGCGTGATCGAAGGGATGGAGCATGTCGATGCGATTGCCAAGGGCGAACCCCCGGCAGAACCGGACCGGATGATTTCCGTCAAGGTGGCCGCCGATGCGTAAGGATGGAATGATCGCAGGCAGCGTCTTTGCGCTTGGCCTTGCTGTGCTCGGTGGTTGGGCGCTGTCGCAATCCGCCGGTCCCGCCATGGCGGAAATGACCGATGGCCCCGGCCCGAACCTCGTGATCGAGGTTGGCGGCGCTGCCAAGGGTGAGGTGGTGATTGACTTGTTGCCCGACCTCGCGCCGAAACACGTCGCGCAAATCGTCAAACTCGCCGAGGAAGGCAAATACAACGGTGTGGTGTTTCACCGCGTCATCGACGGCTTCATGGCACAAACCGGTGATGTTCAATACGGCAAAAAAGATGGCGACACCTCACGCGCCGGAATGGGCGGCTCTGACCTGCCGAACATTCCCGCCGAGTTCTCGAAGGAGAGTTTTGAGCGTGGCGTTGTCGGCATGGCCCGCAGCCAGGACCCGAACTCAGCCAACAGCCAGTTTTTCATCATGTTCGCGCCGGGACCGTTTCTCGATGGGCAATATACCATCGTCGGTCATGTGATTTCCGGCATGGACGTGGTTGATAAAATCAAACGCGGCGAAGGCCAAAGCGGCGCGGTCACCGACCCGGATGAAATGGTCTCGGTAACCGTTGAGAAGTGACACCTTGGCCCGCCCCCGTCGGGGCGGGTCGCTGCCCTGCGGTCCGGGCAAGAGTCAGGCAATCGCACCGCACAGCGCCAGCACGTTGCCAATCAACGCCAGCAGCGCAAGCGCCAGCGTCGGCATCATCGACAGCATGAACCCCAACCCGCGCTTCGACGGCTGCGCGACATAAGCACGCCAATAGATGACGCGTCCGACAAGGTAGATCACCCCCAGACCTGCCACCAGAACGGCAGGCCAATGCAGCGCGGCGATGAACAGCGACGGGAGGAAAGCCATCATCACTTCCAGCGTGTTCATCTGAACGCGGTACATGCGTTCAAACCCGTCGTCCCCTGTCATAACGGGCGCTTTCAAGCCCGATTTGGCCCGCGCCCGCCCGGTCAGCGCGCCGAAGGCCAGATACTGAGCGACGGCCAATGTGGCAATGAGTTCGACAAGTTGCATGAATAATCTCCATCAGGTTGGACAAGGCTTATGGGTTCGGTGCGCCGGAGCAAACCATACCCTCTTTCATCTTGGTAAAAATACCTCGGGGGCGTCGGTTTGTTCGCCACTGGTTCAAGAACCAGCCGACGGGGGGGCTGGCCCCCCGCTTGCGCCCGCAGGATGCGCCGGGCGCAAGCCCGTGCCGGCCCTCACGCCAACACGATCAACGCATGCCGCTTGCGCCCGGCAGTCAGCTTGATCGGACCCGTCAGATCTTCCGCCGTTATCATCTGCCCTGCCTCACTCACCGCTTCATCATTCAGGCGCGCGCCGCCCTCGGCAATCAGGCGTTTGGCGTCTTTGCCGGATTTCGCCAATCCCGCTTTCACGAACAGCGACGACACCGAAACCCCATCGGCCAATTCTGATGCGCTTACAGCGAATGTCGGCAAATCCTCACCCGTACCGCCCTTTTCAAACACCTCACGCGCCGTGGCTTCTGCTGCGGCCGCAGCCTCGGCACCGTGACAAAGGGTGGTGATCTCATTCGCCAAAATCACTTTGGCCGCGTTGATCTCCGATCCTTCCAGCGCGCCAAGACGGTCACATTCCGGCACCGGCAATTCGGTGTAAAGTTTCAGAAACCGCCCGACATCGGCATCCGTAGTGTTGCGCCAATATTGCCAGAACTCATAAGGGCTGAACATATCCGCGTTCAACCACACCGCACCAGATTGCGATTTTCCCATCTTCTTGCCGTCCGAAGTGGTCAACAGATGCGAGGTCAGCCCAAAAATCTGCGCATCCAACACCCGGCGCGTCAGGTCAATGCCGTTCACGATGTTGCCCCATTGGTCCGACCCACCCATCTGCAACAGGCAGCCGTAACGCCGATTCAGCTCAAGAAAATCATAGGCTTGCAGGATCATGTAGTTGAATTCCAGAAACGAAAGGCTCTGCTCCCGGTCCAGCCGGGATTTCACGCTTTCAAACGAGAGCATCCGGTTGATCGAGAAATGCCGCCCGATATCGCGCAGAAAATCCAGGTAATTCAACTGATCCAGCCATTCGGCATTGTTGACCATCATCGCGTCATTCGCTCCGGTCCCAAAACTGACGTAGGATGTGAATACCTTGCGAATCCCGGCGATATTGTCGTCAATCTGCGCAGGCGACAGCAGCGGGCGCTCCTCGGCACGAAACGACGGATCGCCAACCTTCGTTGTACCCCCGCCCATCAACACAATCGGCTTGCCCCCGGTTTTCTGCAACCAGCGCAGCATCATGATCTGGATCAGGCTGCCGACATGCAGCGATTTTGCCGTCGCGTCAAAGCCGATATAGCCGGGCAGGGTGCCTTTGACCAACGCCTCGTCCAACGCCTGATAATCGGTGCAATCGGCCAGAAAGCCGCGCTCCAGCATCACGCGCATGAAATCCGATTTTGCATGGTAGGTCATGGGTCTCTCGTGCTTTATATTGTACCAGATGCGCGTATAGCGGGGCGGCGGGGTGCCGTCAAAGGGGGCGTTATGTTGAAGGCTGGATCGGTTTGGGCATTGGGGGCAATGTCGGGAACCTCGCTTGATGGCGTCGATGCCGCGATGGTGTTGACTGATGGGCACCGTATTCTGGAGTTTGGCCATAGCTCCTACCGCGAATACAACGCCAAACAGCGAGAGGTGATCCGCGCGGGTTTTGGCAAATGGCAGGATGAGGACGGGATAGAAGCGGCGTCCGAAGTGGTGGAGGCGACACACGCCGCGATTCTGGGTCTGTTTGACGGGGCGGAATTGGTCGGTTTTCACGGCCAGACGCTTGCGCATGATCCGGGCGCGCGTCGCACGCATCAGGCAGGGTCGGGCGATGTGTTGGCGCAGGTTCTGGGGCTGCCCGTGGTCTGGGATTTCCGCACAGCGGATGTCGAACTCGGAGGGCAGGGCGCGCCTCTGGCCCCGTTCTTTCACTTTGCCTGTGCGAAATACATCGGCGCAACCGCACCCTTGGCCTTCCTCAACCTCGGCGGGGTCGGCAATCTGACATGGGTGGACCCGCGCCACAACGCGCCGGAGGAACCGGGCGCCTGCCTCGCCTTTGATACCGGTCCCGCCAACGCGCCGATCAATGATCTCGTCGCAACAAGGCTTGGTCTGGTGCAGGATCAGGACGGTGCGTTGGCAGCTTCGGGCATGCCGGATGAACGTGTGATCGCGCAGTTTCTGCGCCATCCCTATTTCTTCAAGATGCCGCCGAAGTCATTGGACCGCAATGATTTCGCCGCTCTGCTCACTGATGTTGCGGAT
>NZ_JAKDLJ010000023.1 GCF_030452865.1 Pseudorhodobacter sp. | reverse complement strand
TCCAATGTCACGGGATGGTTCAGCGGACGAACCGCCTTGATTTTCACGCAATCCCAGCGCGGGTCATCGGTGGTACTGTCCGGCGCGCTTGTCCGGCAAACCTCTACAATCCCGACGACCTCTTTGCCGATATTGGAATGGTAGAAGAACCCGAGATCACCCAGTTTCATCGCACGCATATTGTTGCGGGCCTGATAATTTCGTACGCCATCCCATTCCTCGCCCTCTTCGCCTTTGGCAAGCTGGTGGTCCCAGCCCCAGACATCGGGTTCCGATTTGAACAACCAATAGGCCATCAGCCGAGCACCTTTTTCCATTCCGATATCGTGACAGAGCCGAACAACCCGGCCTTGGCGTAAGGGTCTGCCGCCGCCCAATCCTGCGCCTGCTGCAAACTGTCGACAACCAGAATCAGCAAAGACCCGGACATCTGACCCTCCGGGGTAAGGAATGGCCCGGCGAGTTCGACGACACCGGTTTGCTCAACATAAGCAAGGTGGGCCGCGCGATTATCAAGGCGGGTCTGCAACGCCCCCGGTTTGTCATGGCAGATAAGGGTGACACGCATCGGCTACTCCTGTTTCAAAGGGCGGGTCATCAACGCGTGGATCGCGTCTGCCAAACTGATTCGATTCTGGCTCAGGGCGGCGACCATCGCGGTGATCGGCATCTCAATATCATGGGTTTTTGCCAGTTGGTAAACCGCTTTCGCCGTGGCCACGCCTTCCACGGTTACATTATCGTCAAACGAAGTGCCTTCGCCCAGTGCCATTCCATAGCGGAAATTCCGGGATTGCGCTGAGGTGCAGGTCAGCACCAAGTCACCAAACCCCGACAACCCGGCGAGTGTTTCCGCCTCCGCCCCCAGGTGCAGGGCAAGGCGCTTCATTTCGGCAAAGCCGCGCGTCATCAGTGCCGCCCGCGCACTTTCGCCAAGGCCCGCCCCGATCACGACCCCCGCCGCAATGGCGATGACGTTCTTCAGCGCGCCGCCAAATTCCGCTCCTGCCACGTCTGATGTGCGATAAAGCCGCAGGACCGGCGTGGAAAGCTGCTTTTGCAACGCCTGCCCCGCCGCCTCATCCGTGCAAGCCAGTGTCAGGGCGGTTGGCAGCCCTTTTGCGATATCGGCTGCAAAGCTCGGACCGGTCAGGATGGCCGCCGTCGCGTCCGGGCAATACTGCGCGATGATTCCGGTGGGACCAAGCCCGGTCGCAAGGTCTACACCTTTGCAGCAGGCGACAAGATGTTTGCGATGCAGAAGCGGGGCATGTTGCGCCAGAAACCCACGCATGGCCTGCGCCGGAAGGGCAAGCAAAACAGTCTCTGTTCCGGCCATTTCGGCGAGATCGCTAGCGGCGGTTACAGTTGCAGGCAACGCGGCACCGGGTAACCGTGCAATCCGTTTCCCGTCAAAATCACGCCCCCAAAGCAATACCGGTCCTTCCGCCCCCAAAGCAATCGCCAAAGCGCCGCCAAATGCCCCTGCTCCGATGATCCCGATCATGCTTTTGCCCCCTTCTTGCCGAAGCCAAGCAGTGCCGGGCTGGATTGATCCAATGGCCAACGCGGGCGCGCCATCAGGGTCATGTCATCGCGCCCACCCGCCCGGAACCGCTCAATCCCCGCCCAGGCGATCATCGCCGCGTTGTCGGTGCAAAGCGAGAGTGGCGGGGCCAGAAATTGCACATCCGCTTCCCGGCAAACCGTCTCTAACGCCGCGCGAATGGCCCGGTTTGCAGCAACGCCCCCCGCCACGGCAAACGCCTTGACCGGAGCCACAGCCAAGGCGCGGCGCGTCTTTTCCGCCAGCACCGCGACAACCGCCGCCTGAAACCCTGCGCACAGGTCGGCGCGGTCAAGCCGGGTCAAACCACCCTTTTCCGCAATCACCGCATCGCGCGCCCGCAGAACTGCGGTCTTTAGTCCGGAGAACGACATATCACAACCGGCACGGTCCAACAGTGGGCGCGGCAGCGCAAAGCGCAAGGGATCGCCGCCCAGCGCCGCCGCTTCCACTGCCGGGCCGCCGGGTTGCGGCAGACCGAGGATTTTCGCGATCTTGTCAAACGCCTCCCCCGGCGCGTCGTCAATAGAGCCGCCAATCCGCGTGAACGCCTCTGCGCCGTCAACGCGCAGAAATTGGCAATGGCCCCCGGACACCAGAAGCATGACATAGGGAAACGCCAGCCCATCGGTCAGGCGCGGGGTCAGTGCATGACCCGCCAGATGGTTCACACCGAGCAGCGGCAAACCAGTTGCCGCCGACAGCCCCTTGGCACACATCACCCCGGCCAGCACACCCCCGATCAGCCCCGGACCCGCCGTGACGGCAATCGCGTCGAGGTCAGTCAATGCCACCCCCGCCGCCGCAAGCGCCTGTTCGACACAGATATCCACCCGCTCCGCATGTGCCCGCGCGGCGATTTCCGGCACGACGCCGCCGAAGGCCGCGTGCAGGCTGGTCTGCCCTTCAACAATGGTGGAAAGAATCTCGCGCCCCGCTGGCCCATCGCGGACGACAGCCGCTGCCGTATCATCGCAGCTGCTTTCGATACCAAGAAGGGTAACGGTTTCGCGCATCTGCTGCCCCATCTCGTTGCCGTTGCCAGAATGTCTTCAAGCAGGTAACACCCATGTCATGCCCATACAATCCCGCCACCCCGCCTTTCTGTTGACCAGGCCCGCCGCGCAAAGCCTGCGTTTTGCGGCGGCCTTGCGGTTGCGGTTCGGTGGCCGTTTGTCGGTGACCATCAGCCCGCTCATTGCGCCGGAATACCTGCAACCCGCCCTGCCCGAAGGTCCGTTCACGGCGCTGGTCTTCACATCTGAAACCGGAGTGCGTGCGTTTGAGCGCCACCCGATGCGCGGCGAGATCACGACCACGCGCGCCTTTTGTGTCGGTGACCGCACAGCGAAAGCCGCACGCGCAGCGGGGTTGGAGCCTGCTTCGGCCAACGGTGACGCCATCGCGTTGATGCGATTGATCAATGACGCCGCCCCGGAAGGCGCGTTGATCCATTTCCGTGCGGAACATGCGCGCGCCGACATGGCCCAGATGCTGCGTGACAGCGGGTTCATTGCGCAGTCCTGCGTCGTCTACCGGCAGATTCCGCAAGCCCTCGCGCCACAGGCAATCGCATTGCTCCAAGGGGAAACACCGCTGCTGGTTCCCCTGTTTTCGCCGCGCAGCGCAGCCCTGTTCTCGGCACAGGTCAAAAAGCTGTGCATTTCGGCGCAACTGTCCTGTGTCGCGCTGAGCGAAGCTGTCGCGGCCTCGTTGGGGGATTTGCCGGATGTGAAACTGTTTCGCGCAGCAGAACCGACTGCGGAAGCGATGTTGGCAGCAGTTGCCGAAGCGTTGGATCAAGCTAGATGACTTGAGCCTGCGCCATTGTCGGTCTAGGTTGGTGAAAGTCCGGACCTCCGGGATGTTGGAAGGGGAGTGCATTCATGGCGACCAGGAAGACCTCGCGCTCCGGCGCGGAAAAGGCCGGAAGCGATGCGAAGGCCGCCCCGAGGAATACCAAGAAACCGGATGCCGTAATTGAAGATGCGGTGGTGTTGGCAAGCCCACCGGCCAAACCGGCCGGATCTCTGACAAGCCCTCCCCCCCCACAGCCGGATGCCGGGACCAAGGCAGGAGATCCTGCGCCGACACCCAAATCCGATCCGACGATTCCGTTTGCCAAGGCGGATACCGAACCGGCCACGGCGACCGCAATGCCGGACGCGAAGCCGTCAACGCCAGCACGCGCGAAACCGGACGAAGTTCGAGCAGGTGAGGTCAAGAGGGATTCCGCAACACCCATCAGTTCGAGTGAGCCAAAACCCGACACCGCGAAACTGGATGCACCCAAACCGAAGGCGCCAGAAAAAACCCAAGCGCCACCGCCTGCGCCGGTCATTGTCAAGCGTGGTCCGGGGTTTGGTGCCTTGGTCCTTGGTGGCGCGCTGGCTGCCGTTCTGGGCTTTGCCGTCGCGCAATTCGTGAAACCGGAGGGTTGGCCCTTTCCCGCGAACGACCAGCTTGACGCCAAGCTGACCGCGCAATCGAAGGCAATTGACGACCTGCGCGCGCAACTGCTCGCCCTGCCGAAAGAAGATGTCAAAGGCCCCACGGCTGAGGATTTGGCGGCTATCAGCGACACCGCAAATCACGCCCTGCAAACCGCAGAGGCAGCAAAAGCCGCCGCCGATGCCCCAAGCGAAGATGTTGCCCCCCGCATCACCGCATTGGAGGACCGTATCGGCGCGCTAGAGGCGCGGCCAACGGGTGACGGCGGCGTTGATTCTGCGGCACTGACCGCGCTTTCCGGCAAGATTGCGGCCCTGCGTACAGAGTTGGAGGCGCAAAAAGCCACGGCGCAGGCGCAGGAAAAAGCGACAGAGGTACAATCGGAAAAGGCCACGCAAGCCGCGCAGAAAACCCTGCTGCAAGCCGATCTTGCCAAGGTTGAGGCCGCGATCCAAAGCGGCGCGTCCTATACCGAGCCGCTTGCAAGTCTGACCGCTGCCGGGTTGAATATTCCCGCCGTCTTGACCGAGAACGCCGAAACCGGTGTGCCAACCGCAGCCGATCTTGCCACCGCGCTTGAAGACCCCGCGCGAGAGGCATTGTCCGTAAGCGTCCGCGGCAATATGGGCAGTACCTGGACCGAACGCGCCGGCGCCTTCCTGCGCAGCCAGACCGGCGCTCGCTCGCTGACCCCACGCGCCGGCGATGACCCCGATGCGGTGCTGTCGCGGGTCAATGCCGACGCCATTGCCGGTAATTTCGAAAAGGCTCTAGGCGAAGTGGCTGCGCTGCCGGAGGCGGCCCAAACCGTTCTGGGCGATTGGGTTGCACGGGTGAAATTGCGTCTGAATGCAGAACAAGCGACCGCTGCCATCTCAGCGGCGTTGAGCGAAAGGTAAAACCGAAGCATGATCTGGTCGCTCATCAAAGTACTGCTGTTCGTTGCCGCGATTGCGGGGCTGACCTATGGCGCGGGTGTCCTGATGGATACCGGCGGTGGCATCCGCATCGCGATGATGGGGATGGAATACACGCTGGGGCCGTTGCAGGCCGCGATTGCACTGTTGGTCCTGCTCGCTTGCGTCTGGCTTTTGCTGAAACTGATCGGGTTACTGGTCGCCGTGTTGCGGTTCCTGAACGGCGACGAAACTGCGATTTCCCGCTATTTTGACCGCAACCGCGAACGCAAAGGCTATCAGGCGCTGTCCGATGGTTTGATGGCACTTGCCTCCGGCGAAGGGCGCGTGGCACTTTCACGCGCGGCAAAGGCCGACAAGCTGCTCGACAAGCCGGAACTGACGACGTTGCTGATCGCGCAGGCCGCTGAAATGACCGGCGATACCAAGCGCGCGGCAGAGGCCTACAAACTGCTTTTGGAAGACAACAAATCCAGATTTGTCGGCGTACGCGGCTTGATGCGGCAGAAAATCACCGAAGGCGACACTGCCACCGCGTTGAAACTGGCCGAAAAGGCGTTTGCCCTGAAGCCGAAACATGCGGAAACGCAGGAGACATTGCTTGGCTTGCAGACCGGGCAAGGCGATTGGAAGGGCGCGCGCGCGACACTGGGCGCCAAGCTGAAATCCGGTGCGTTGCCGCGCGATGTTTATCGCCGCCGCGATGCCGTTCTGGCCCTGCAAGAAGCCCGCGTCGTGATTGATGAAGACGCCAGCATCGAGGCGAGGGAGGCCGCGATTGAGGCGAACCGCCTGTCACCTGACCTGATTCCGGCGGCGACGATGGCCGCGCGCAGCTATATTGCGCGTGGCGACAGCCGCAACGCGACCAAAGTGCTGAAGAAGGCATGGGCGGCGCAACCGCATCCCGATCTGGCGGCGGCCTTTGCCGAAATCTCACCCGACGAATCCACGACGGAGCGGTTGAAACGGTTCCGCGTGCTGACCAAGATCAACCCGGATCATATCGAAACCCGCCTGCTGCTGGCCGAACTCAACCTGACCGCCGAAGATTTCCCCGCCGCGCGCCGCGCCTTGGGCGATTTGGCGACGACCCATCCAAATGCCCGAACGCTGGCGATCATGGCAGCGGTGGAACGTGGCGAAGGCGCGGATGACGCCGTGATCCGGGGTTGGCTCGCCCGTGCACTGACCGCGCCGCGTGGTCCGCAGTGGTGCTGCGATAAATGTCAGGCGATCCATTCACAATGGGGGCCGATCTGTGACAATTGCAGCGGCTTTGATACCCTGTCTTGGCGTGAGCCGTCAGACGCCGCCGGCCCCAGCGCCACGGGAACCGAGTTGTTGCCATTGATCGTAGGGACTCCCGCCAAGCCAGAAAAGCTGGACGACGATGCCTCAGACGACGCTGAGATCGTTGACGGCGAGGTCAGCGAAAAGCCCTGATATCTTCGCATCGGTCGACCGACGTGCCGCACGGCGGTTACAGTTATGATCAGTAAACCGCAGGATGCCTGGGCGCACGGCGCCAAAGTCCTCGTCAGCCGCGCCCGGATGCGCTCGTGAATGATGGCGAAAGCGAACCGCATGTCCGCCACCTTCAAGCCGCAGGCGCGGCGAAGGAGTGACGTTGTGAAGCCGACGGGCAACCTGCTTGTTTGCACCCGTTCAACCTCAAGGCGGCAACGCTTGTCCAATTCCGCCTCAATCACAGACCAAGCCGTGGGCGGGTCGGACCCAAGAGCCAGACCCGACTGAATGTTGAAAGTATTGTTGAAAGTTTACAGAGCTTGATGCCGGGTGAGTTGGCGAGCAGGAGAATGGTGCCTCAAGAGGGACTCGAACCCCCGACCTTGTCCTTACGAAGGACCTGCTCTACCAGCTGAGCTATTGAGGCGACGCGAGCGCCCGTTTAAACGCAACTGGCGGCCACTTCAAGACAGATTCAGAACGGAATATCACCGTCGCCGCGATGCACAGCGAAACCGGCAACAAATCCCGTCATTTGTCAGATCATTTCTTGTCGCTCCGGCGATGAAGAACCAAACACCGCACTTGCGGTTCAGCGGCTTCTGAATGGCTCGCAAATTCAACGGGCAATACAAGCCTCAGATCGTCTGTTGATCGGCCTTGTTCTTGCTACGCGAGCGCGACAGCATCACCCCCCACGTCATTTCAACACCAAGCATGTCGGCAACGCCGCCATATTGGGGAAGTCATTACCGGTCGCTTCATTGAGTAGTCAGACGCAAGGCCAGTCGGGCGGTGGTGATGCTCTTGTCCTGCATGTGTCGCACTTGGTAAATCAGGTCGGCGCGGGTTTCATTCTTGTTGGTGCGCTTGATACAGGGTGTCGTGAATGTCCCAAGTGAGCGAACGACTCTCAAAGGTCACAGCACGCGCGGGCGCGCCCTTGGTTCAGATCTTCATGTCAAAGCCCAAATGCTTGGCAACGGTGAAAATATCCTTGTCACCACGTCCGCACATATTCATCACGATGATGTGGTCAGCAGATAATTCCGGCGCGATTTTCATCACATGCGCCAGCGCATGGCTCGGCTCCAGCGCCGGGATGATACCCTCCAGGGCACAGGACAACTGGAACGCCTCCAGCGCCTCGGAATCTGTTATAGAGACATATTTTGCGCGCCCCGTTTCATGCAGCCAGGCATGTTCAGGCCCGATTCCGGGATAGTCGAGGCCGGCGGAGATCGAAAACCCTTCCAGGATCTGCCCGTCCGCATCCTGCAACAGATAGGTGCGGTTGCCATGCAAAACTCCGGGGCGACCACCAGTAAGTGATGCGCAATGTTGCATGCGGTCGTCCACACCTTTCCCGCCCGCTTCCACCCCGATTATGTTCACCGACGTGTCATCGAGAAAGGGGAAGAACAAGCCCATCGCGTTGGAGCCGCCACCAATGGCTGCAATCAGAGTATCAGGCAAGCGCCCCTCCCCTTCTTGCTCGGCCAGTTGCCAGCGCACTTCCTTGCCGATGATCGACTGGAAATCACGGACCATGGCCGGATAGGGGGCCGGGCCCGCGACCGTACCGATGCAATAAAACGTGTCGCGCACATTGGTGACCCAATCGCGCAGCGCGTCGTTCATCGCGTCTTTCAACGTCCCGCGACCAGAGGTGACCGGCACCACCTCGGCCCCCAAAAGGCGCATCCGAAACACGTTGGGCGCTTGGCGTTCGACATCATGCGCGCCCATGTAGACCACGCATTTCAGCCCGAATTTGGCGCAAACGGTCGCGGTCGCAACGCCATGCTGTCCCGCCCCGGTTTCGGCGATGATCCGGGTTTTGCCCATGCGGCGCGCCAGAATGATCTGACCGAGGACGTTGTTGATCTTATGCGCGCCGGTATGGTTCAACTCGTCGCGCTTTAGGTAGATTTTCGCGCCGCCAAGGTGCCGGGTCAACCGCTCAGCGAAGTACAGCGGTGAGGGGCGGCCAACGTAGTGTTTCCAAAGATCATCCATCTCGGCCCAGAATGTCGGGTCGGTCTTGGCGAACTCATAGCGTTCTTCCAATTCCAGGATCAGCGGCATCAGAGTTTCAGAAACGAAGCGTCCGCCAAAAATGCCGAACCGACCTTGTTCATCCGGGCCGGTCATATAGCTGTTGATACGGTCGTCGGCCATTGCACTGCCCCTTTTGCTGCTGTTGGGTCTCATTTAGCCTAGCTTGGTGAGGTTGGAAACCATTTCTACCAGCGCGCGATTTGGCAGTCGAAAGATAGGTATTTTTACCAAGATGAAATCAGACGAGCGGCTTTTTGAACCCGGTATGAGAGGGGTTGTACCCCATCGTCAGATAGAAGGATTGCGCGCGGGCACGGGTTTTGTCGGAGGTGAGTTGGATCAGGGTGCAGCCGGCGGCGCGGGCACGGGCTTCGGCGTCGCGCATCAACTCCGCGCCGATCCCTCGGGACCGCAGATCGTCCTGAACGCGAACAGATTCCACCTGCGCGCGACGGCTTGCGCGGCGTGAAAGGCCGGTGATGAAGGTGAGTTGATAGGTGGCAACGATGGCGCCTTCCTGTTCTCCGACGATCAGGCTATTGCCGCTTTCGGCCTGTATCGCCTCAAACGCCGCGAAATAGGCTGATGGCGTTTCGCCTTCACGTGCTGCCCCCAAAGCGTCGTCCGCCAGAAGTGCGATGATCGCGGGCACGTCGTCGCGGCGCGCCTGTCGCCAAGTGATCATTGCGCCGCGCGGACAAAGGCCGCAATTGCCGTGGGATCTTTGACACCTGGAGCAGATTCAACCCCTGAGGCGACATCAACCTGCCGCGCACCGGTCAGACGGATCGCCTCAGCCACATTCAACGGGGTCAGCCCCCCCGCGAGCATCCAGGGTTTGAGCCACTTGCGCCCAACGAGCAGCCGCCAATCAAAACTCACCCCATTGCCGCCGGGTAATCTCGCACCCTTCGGCGGTTTGGCGTCGATCATCAGTTGATCCGCCACGAGGGAATATTCGATCAGATCAGCCAGATCGTCCTCATCCGCAATGCCCAGCACCTTCATCACCGGCAAACCGTAACGGCTGCGCAGTTGTGCAACGCGGTCAGGGGATTCGTGACCATGGAGTTGCAACATGTCCAACGGAACTGTTTCCACGATCTGATCCAACCATGCGTCATCTGCATCGACCGTGAGGGCGACCTTTGCCAGACCGGGCGGGGCTGCCAGCGCAACCTCGCGCGCTTGTGTCGGAGCGAGGTAACGTGGCGATTTCGGAAAGAAGTTGAACCCCGCATAGGCCGCCCCCGCCGCAGCAACAGCAGCCATATCGGCAACAGTCCGCAAGCCGCAGATTTTGACTCGAACTTCCGCCATGGATCAACCAGTTTTGGCGGGGCGATCCAGCAGGGCAAGCACTTCGTCCTGCTTCTCCGGCGTTGCGCGGCGCAGCTCACCCAGTTCCCGCTCCAGCCGCGTGATTTCGCGCGCACGTTCGCTGGCGCTGGCGCGGTGTTTGTGTTCGCGGAACCATTCCCAGATGAAGCCGATCATCAACCCCGCGATGATCCCGCCAAAAATCACCAAGTATAGCGGTAGGTTCACCGAATGATTGAAATTGGCCAAGGCCGCCATGTCCGGCGGCAGCAGGTTAAGCTCCACCTTGGTACGATTTGCCAAAGCAACTGTCAGCAGAACAATCGCGAGTCCAATGAGGAACAGATACCGCAGATACCGAATCATTTAGCCTTCTTACCTTCCGTTCAGCCTGTCGCGCAGTAGTTTGCCGGTCTTGAAGAAGGGAACCTTCTTGTCCTCCACCTCAACCGCCTCCCCTGTGCGCGGGTTGCGCCCGGTTCGGGCGTCACGCGCCTTGACCGAGAATGCGCCGAAGCCGCGCAATTCAACCCGCTCCCCCCGCGCCAATGCCTCGATAACTTCCTCAAACACCGTGTTTACAATACGCTCCACATGGCGCTGCGTCAGATGCGGATTCTCATCCGCGATCTTCTGAATCAATTCAGACCGAATCATCCGTTTCCCCCCCGGAGTGCGTCGGCTTTCTTTGGGCGCGCCGACTGTCTTTTGCCTGTCAACTATAGGGAAAAACCATCCTCATACAAACAGGAAAACCGGGTAATTGCGTGCAAAGATGCACATAGACAGAGGGCCCCACCTTGCGGCAGGGCCCGAAATTGACAATCAGCAGAAGAATTTAGTCTTTGTCGCCCTTCAGCGCCGCGCCAAGGATGTCGCCCAGGGACGCGCCCGAATCGGACGAACCGTACTGTTCCACGGCTTCTTTCTCCTCTGCGATCTCACGCGCCTTGATCGACAGACCCAAACGGCGGGTCTTGCTGTCGACATTGGTGACGCGCACGTCGATCTTGTCGCCAACGCCGAAACGCTCCGGGCGCTGGTCGGCACGGTCGCGTGACAGGTCGGAACGACGGATGAAGGATTTCATTCCGTTGTAATCGACCTCAACGCCGCCCTCTTCAATCGCAGTCACTTCAACCGTGATGATGGAGCCGCGCTTCACGCCGTCAACCGCATCGGTGAAGGTGTCTTCGCCAAGGGCTTTGACCGACAGGCTGATACGCTCTTTTTCAACATCAACTTCGGTGACAGCGGCCTGAACCGTGTCGCCTTTGCGGTAGTTGGCAATCGCATCTTCGCCGCGCTGGTCCCATGACAGGTCGGAAAGATGGACCATGCCGTCGATATCGTTATCAAGGCCAACGAACAGACCGAATTCGGTGATGTTCTTGACTTCGCCTTCGATGTTCGTGCCAACGGGGTGGGTTTCTGCAAACACTTCCCATGGGTTACGCTGGGTCTGCTTGAGGCCGAGCGAAACCCGACGCTTGGCGGAATCGATTTCCAGCACCATGACATCGACTTCCTGGCTGGTGGAAACGATCTTGCCGGGATGAACGTTCTTCTTGGTCCAAGACATTTCCGAGACGTGAACCAAACCTTCGACACCGGCTTCCAGCTCTACAAACGCGCCGTAATCGGTGATGTTGGTGACGCGGCCCTTGTGCACCGATCCCAGCGGATATTGCGTTTCAACCGCATCCCACGGATCGGACTGCAACTGCTTCATGCCAAGGCTGATGCGGTGGGTTTCCTTGTTGATCTTGATGACCTGCACTTTGACAGTTTCACCAATCGCAAGAATTTCCGATGGATGGTTCACACGACGCCAAGCCATGTCGGTTACGTGCAGCAAGCCGTCAACACCGCCCAGGTCAACAAACGCACCGTATTCCGTGATGTTCTTGACCACGCCGTCAACGGTCTGGCCTTCTGTCAGGTTGCCAATAACCTCAGCACGCTGCTCCGCACGCGATTCTTCCAGAATGGCGCGGCGCGAGACAACGATGTTGCCACGACGACGGTCCATTTTCAAAATCTGGAACGGCTGCTTCATACCCATCAACGGGCCAGCGTCACGCACAGGGCGCACGTCCACTTGCGAACCCGGAAGGAACGCAACAGCGCCACCCAGATCAACCGTAAAGCCGCCTTTGACACGGCCGAAAATGGCACCATCAACGCGGGTCTCGTCAGCGTAAGCACGCTCCAGCCGGTCCCAAGCCTCTTCGCGCTTGGCCTTGTCGCGCGAAATCTGTGCTTCCCCGCGGGAGTTTTCCACGCGGTCGAGGAACACTTCAACTTCGTCACCGACCTGAATTTCAGCGGTGCCGCCAATATCAGCAAATTCTTTCAGATCAACGCGGCCTTCCATTTTATAGCCGACGTCGATGATGGCCTGGCCCGCCTCAATCGCGATAACCTTGCCTTTGACAACAGACCCTTCTTGCGGGGTGTCAATTTCGAGGCTTTCTGCAAGCAGCGCTTCGAATTCTTCCATGGTGTTCATAGTAGCCATTAAAATCAGTTTCCTTTTCGTCGTTTATGTCACTGGCCTTGCGGTTGTCTCCGCCGGTCTTTGGGTGGGTCTTTCAGGAAAGCCAAAAGCGCGCCAAAATGCGGCGCGCAAAGAATCTCCCTTGAGATGGGCGGTCTATAGGAGGTTTGGGCATGGCAGGCAAGGGCCACACGCGCAGATTGGATAGCTCTACGCCAACCATCCTCACGTCTCACGCATCACGCTTGGCGATGCGTGCGGCGACAATGGCAATCGCTTTCGACACAACTTCGTCTACGCCCAGATCAGAAGTGTCAAGCGTCACCGCATCGTCGGCAGGGCGCAAAGGGGCGTCTTCGCGGTTCATATCGCGGGCGTCGCGCTCATGCACTTCCGCCAAAACCTGTGCCGCGTCGCCGCCCAACTCCAACCACCGCCGACGCGCCCGCACCTCCGCACTGGCGGTTACAAACAGCTTCACTTCGGCATTCGGGCAAATCACTGTGCCGATATCACGCCCATCCAGCACCGCGCCGCCAGCGCGACGCGCAAAATCACGCTGAAAATCCACCAGCGCGGCACGCACATCGGGAAGGGCGGCGACTCGGCTGGCAGCCTGCCCCGCTTCCAGGGTGCGCAGATCGCCCCTCGCCAGGTCTTCACCATTCAGGCTGCGGGCGGCCTGCACCGGATCACCGTTCTTTGCACCAACGGCGCGGTACAAAAGCCCCGTATCCAGATAGGCAAAGCCGAAATGCGCCGCCACGGCGCGGCTAACCGTGCCTTTGCCCGCTGCGGCAGGACCGTCGATCGCAACGGTAAAGATCATCTAGGGCTCTCTCCTGATTTCATCTTGGCAGAAAATACCTGCGCCGCAGGCCCCGACTTGCAAAGCGCGCAATCGCAGTCAACTGTGCAACGCCGTTTCAATCGCGGCCCAAAGCACTTCCGCAGGTTCCACCCCGACCGATAGCCGAATGAATCCCTCTGAGACCGGGTCACCCCAGCGGGCACGCCGTTCCCCCGCCGTGTGGGTGCCACCAAAACTGGTGGTTTGGGTGATATAGGGGCAAGCAGCCAAAAACGCCTCCGCTGCGTCCATAGTCGCAAGTTCAAAACCGATCAGGAACCCGAACCCCGTCATCTGACGCTGCGCCAACACATGCGACGGGTCACCCGGCAACCCCGGATAACGCAGGTTTGTCACAGCCCGATGCCCCGACAGCCTTTCCGCGATGATTTGGGCAGTGGCGCACATGCGCTCCAGCCGAACCTCCAGCGTCTCGATGCCCCGGTGAAGCAACCACGCCTCAAACGCCCCCGGCACCGCACCTGAAATCTTGCGCCATTGCCGAACCCGCGCCTCCAGACCTGTATCGCGGGTCGCGACATGGCCGAACAGGATGTCGGAATGCCCGCCCGGCGCTTTGGTATCGGCGGCGACCACCATATCAGCCCCCAAATCGAGCGGGCGCTGAAGCAAAGGGGTCATCGTGGTGTTGTCCACAATCAGCAACCCGCCAGCCGCGCGAACCCGCTGCGCGATCAAAGCGATATCGCAGCAATCCAAGCCGGGATTGGAGGGGGTTTCGATAAACACCACGGCACCACCCGAAACATCCGCCGTAGCGATCGCCGCAGTTCGCACTTCCACCACTTCGACACCGTAAGCCGCCAACACCTCCGCCGAAAACACGCGCGTAACGTAATAACCATCCGCGGGGATGATCAGCCGCTTGCGGTCGGTCAGCACCGCCATCAATGCCGCCGAAATCGCCGCCATTCCCGACGGAAACGCCACGCAAGGTGCGTCCTCCAGGATACCCAGTTGCGTCTCTACCGCCTCCCATGTCGGCATCGACATGCGGCCATAGATATGGCTCGCCCCCTCCACCTCCGGCAGATGATAGGTTGTCGCGGAAACCAAAGGCGGCGCTACCGCCTCTCCCTTTTCCAGCAGTGCCGCCCGATGATGCAGCAGCTTGGCGAAACGCAGCTTTCCCTGATCGTCCATCCTTTATCCTTTCGTCAGCGTGGCACCCAAGCCCGTCATCAACCCTTCGAACATGGGAAAAGACGTGGCGATGGGCGAGGCATCGTCAACGGTGATCGGCTTTAGGCTGGCCATGCCCGCAACCAGAAACGCCATCGCGATCCGGTGGTCGATATGGGTGGCGCAGGTCGCCCCACCCGGCACGCCGCCGGGGCCACGCCCATGCACGATCAGCGTGTCTTCACCCTCCTCCACCCGTACACCGCAGGCTTCCAGCCCGCGCGCCATCGCAGCAATCCGGTCACTTTCCTTGACCCGCAACTCTTTGACCCCGCGCATCACCGTTTTCCCGGTTGCATTGGCCGCGACAACAGACAGGATCGGATATTCATCAATCATCGAGGGCGCGCGCTCCGGCGGCACTTCGATGCCTTTGAGGTCAGAGAACCGAACCCGGAGATCAGCAACAGGCTCCCCGCCTTCCTCCCGCGGATTTTCAAATGTGATGTCCGCCCCCATTTCAACGAGTGTAAGGTAAATCCCGTTCCGCGTCAGGTTCTGGCTGACGCCCGGCACAAATATATCCGACCCCTCCACAATCAGCGCTGCACAAACCGGAAATGCCGCCGACGACGGGTCGCGCGGCACCGCCACGCTTTGCGGACGTAGCTCCGGCTGGCCGGTCAGCGTGATGACATTGCCCTCCGCCGCGCTTTCCACCACGAGTTCCGCACCAAAGCCCAACAGCATCCGTTCGGAATGATCGCGCGTAGGCTCTTTCTCAATCACCACCGTCTGCCCCGGAGCGTTCAATCCCGCCAGAAGAACCGCTGATTTCACCTGCGCTGAGGCCATTGGCAAGGCGTAGCGTACCGGAACCGGGTTTGCCGCGCCCACAACCGTCATCGGCAAACGCCCGCCCTTGCGACCATAGGCCTGGGTGCCAAACAGCGACAGCGGGTCGGTCACCCTCCCCATCGGACGCTTGCACAAACTGGCGTCCCCGGTGAACGTGGCGGTTATCGCGGTCGTTGCCATGCAGCCCATGATCAACCGCACACCGGTTCCTGAATTGCCACAATCAATCACCGTTTCCGGTTCCCGAAACCCACCGACACCGACACCATGAACCGACCAACGGCCCGGCCCATGCTGCACCACCTCTGCCCCGAAGGCGCGCATGGCGCGGGCCGTATCCAACACGTCCTGACCTTCCAGCAGCCCGGTAATCTGCGTCTCCCCCACCGCCATCGCGCCGAAGATCAGCGCGCGATGGCTGATGGATTTATCACCCGGAATTTCCGCCAGCCCCATAAGGGGGCCAGATTTAGCAGCGGTCATTGCTTGGGCTGCACCATGGCCGGACATATAATTCTCCTCAGAAAGTTTGCAGATCGGGGGGTCGGCGAACTGATACCGCAAGCGTCGGGGGCCGTCCATGGGGCGAAAATGAGCATCAGACCTTGCTGCCGTCCGAACCGCAGATGCCGGACGGAACCATCGAGCATCGCACAAGGAAGCAATCGACGCCCGCATTGAAACCGGGAATTGGTGCGCAAGCATGGCAAGTGCCACTGGCTTTGATGTTTGCTCTGCCACCATTGGTCGGCGGTGGCGGTGCAGGGCATCCGCCTGGATCTGGCTCCAGATCGGCAGCACGGTCGCGGAGGTGCTTCACGACGGCGAGGCCGGGTTTGATGGAAACAACCCGAATTTTGACATCCCGACAATGCGGGCTTTGGCTTGAATTCATCTTGGCAAAAATACCTGAATGCCACTGCAAAACACGCCCACCGCGTCAAGGCATGATCTCCACCTTCGTTCCAATCGCCACCACCGGCCAAATCTCCCGCATTTCGGCATTGCTCAATGCGATGCAACCAGCGGTCCAATCGCCCGGAACCATCGCCGCATCGGGAAAGCCGTTGGGCTGCCCGTGGAAAAAGATATCCCCGCCGGGGTCATATCCGCCCGCCGCTGCCCGCGCGCTATCCACCGGTCGCGGATAATCAAGCCCGAGCGAAAGATGATAAGCGCTGCTTTCATTGCGGCGATTGATGTGAAATATTCCTTCCGGCGTGCGCCCATCCCCTTGCCGCAGCTTATCGCCTTGTGCGGCAAAACCCAAAGCGATCCGATAGCTGCGCAATGACACACCGTCGCGATATAGTACCATGCGCCGCGCCGCCTTCTCCACCACGATCAGGTCAACAGGGCCGGTCAATGGCCCATGGTCAGGAACGGATGGCATCGGGCGCACGAGGACGATCAGCACCACGGCAACAATCAGCACCAACAAAACCAGCGCTGAGTATGCTGCCGCCAATATTTTCATGCCGCATCAAACCTCATTGCAAATCAGCAAATGCCACCTGCAAACGCTTCACCGCCGTTTCAACGCGGGCGCGTGGCGTGGCAAGGTTGAACCGCAGACAGCTTTCGCCACCCTTGCCAAAAGTCGGGCCGTGATTGGCAGCAATCTTTGCGCCTTTCTCCACCCGCTCGGTAAATTCCGCCGCAGTCATGCCGGTGCCGGAGAAATCGACCCAAGCCAGATAAGTCGCCTCCAGCGCCATGGATTTCAGCCCTGGAATCGCATTCACCCCATCATCAAAAATGCGCTTGTTTTCCGCCAGATATGCCATCAGCGTATCGACCCATTCCGCACCCTCTGCGCTATAGGCCGCCGTTGCCATGAACAAACCAAAGGAGTTCGGCGAAATCCCGAGCCCATTCATCACCGCCGCGAATCTCGCCCGCAGTGCGGCATCCGGGATGATCACGTTGCCGATATGACTGCCCGCGATGTTGAAGGTCTTGGTCGTCGCAGTCATCATCACCAACCGGTCCATGATATCCGGCGTCGCAACGGCCATGACGCTGTGTTTATGACCGGGAAAAACAAGGTCGTGGTGAATCTCATCCGACACCACAATCAGGTCATGCCGCTTGGCAAAATCGGCGACGCCGCGCAATTCCGCCTTGCTCCAGACCTGTCCGCCGGGATTATGCGGTGAACACAGGATCAGCATTTTCTCTGCGCCCGTCATTTGCGCATCCCATGCGCCAAAATCCATGACGTGACGCCCGTTCTCAACCGGCATCTGACATTCGACGACTTTGCGCCCCGCGGCCGCAACCACCCGCGCGAAGGCGTGGTAAACTGGCGTCATCAGCACGACGCCATCACCGGGCGCGGTGAAGGCCTGTACGCAAAGCCCGGTGCCGTTCACCAAGCCATGGGTGGTGAAGATCGCATCCCGCTCCACTTCCCAGCCGTGACGGTTTTTCATCCACCACTGAATTGCGGCAAGATAGGCAGAATCATCGCCGAAATAGCCATAGATCCCGTGATCGGTCACCGCCTCAAGCGCCTTTTGCACGCATGCCGGGGGCCGGAAATCCATATCCGCCACCCACATCGAAATGCCTTCCTGCGGCGAGACGCCGTATATCTTTTCCATCGCATCCCACTTCACCGAATGCGTGCCGACGCGGTTGATCTCTTCATCGAAATTCATGGCTAACCCCCGATTGTTTTTTTCATCCTAGCGGTGTGATCCCATGCCTTCCAGCCCCCGAATGTCCGGGTTACAATCCACATCTCGCGTCCGACCCGATTTTCGCCCCCAGTCGCACACAGGATTGCACGGGCGCGGCGCATCCCTTACATGATCTTGCATGAAACGCTCGATCCTGATCCATCCCGACCCGCGCCTGAAGAAAATCTGCCCCCCAGTGGAGGCGGTGACGCCTGACATCGGGCAGTTGGCGGAAGACATGCTGGCGACGATGTATGACGCGCCCGGCATCGGATTGGCAGCGCCGCAAGTCGGTGCCATGCATCGGCTTCTGGTGATGGATTGCGTCAAGGATCCTGAGGTTGCGCCACGCCCTATGGTCCTGATCAACCCCAGCGTGACCTGGGCATCGGAGGATCTGGCGGTCTATGACGAAGGCTGCCTTTCCATCCCCGATCAATATGCCGAAGTGACCCGCCCCGCCAAGGTTCGGGTCGAATGGACCGGCCTGGATGGCAAACAACAGGAAGAGGAGTTTGCGGGCCTGTGGGCCACTTGCGTGCAGCATGAGATCGACCATCTGAACGGCAAGCTGTTTATTGACTACCTCGGCCCGCTGAAACGTCAGATGATCACGCGCAAGATGGAAAAGCTGAAACGCGAAATGGCGCGGAACGGCTGATGGCGATTCTGCCCATCCTGTTGCTGCCCGATGCTCGTCTGCGCGAAACCTGCGCCCCCGTTACGCTGTTCGATGCTGCCCTGAAACAACGGGCCGATGACATGCTGGAAACCATGTATGCCGCCCCCGGTCGCGGCTTGGCGGGCCCGCAAGTCGGCGCGATGCAGCGCATTTTCGTGATGGATGTCGGCTGGAAAGAGGGGCGACCGAGCCCTATGGTCTGCATAAACCCCGTTATCAAAGACGC
>NZ_JAKDLJ010000295.1 GCF_030452865.1 Pseudorhodobacter sp. | reverse complement strand
ATCCCTGGGGGGGTGGTTTTCTCCCCAACCACCAACAGGGGTGGGGGGCCCCCCCCCCCCCGCGGGGCGGCAAGGGCTCAATGCCCGCGCCGCCCCGTGCACCGCCAAACCAGCGTTACTTCTGCAATTCGGTCCAGATCGCGGTAATATATTCTTGTGCTTTCGGCCCGCATGTCGGCAGGAAATGCCCGTTCTTGGCGAATTCTTCCGCTGGCACCACCTCGGGCGCGGTCTTCATGTCATCCGGCATGAAAGCCTCCGACCCGCTGATGCCATTGGCATAGCGCGCAAAGGCTGAAAGCATCGCGGCATTTTCCGGAACCATGATGTAGTCGAGGAACTTATAGGCATTGTCGACGTTCTTGGCATCCGACAGCAGGGCCACCGAATCCATGAACAACGGATAGCCTTCTTTCGGATAGCCAAATGCCACATCCGGGTTGGCAATCCGCGCCCGCATCGTCGATCCGTTCCAGTTCACGCTTGCCGCCCAGTCATTGTTCGACAGCTTTTCCGTCGCGCCGTAATCCATCGACAGCCAGTCCTTCTTGGCCGCAACCAGCAGATCACGCACTTTCTTCAAGACTTCGGTATCTTCAGTACAAGGCTCACCGCCGACGTTGAAAATCGCCATGTTCACAACATCGGTCATTTCCGGCACGACGTTGATCTTGCCTTTCAACTCCTCCGGAACCCGCAAAAAGATGTCGGACGTGTTGATGTCGCCTTTATAGACCGAGGTGTTCACCGCCACACCCACCGAACCCCACTGCCACGGAATCGAATAGTTGCGGCCCTGATCCCAAGGCACATCGACCCAGCGCGGCGCGATATTGCCCTTGTTGGTCAGCTTGCTCGCGTCCAGCTTCTGGATCAGCCCCTTCTCCACCCAGATCGGGATGTAATTCGCCGATGGCACCACCAGATCGAACCCCGATCCGCCGGCTTCCACCTTGGCCAAAGCGGCGGTGTTGCTGTCGTAATCGGTGACGGTGACGTGGATGCCGGTATCGGCCTCAAACTTCTTCAACAACTCGGGTGAGGTGTAGTTGCCCCAGTTGTAAAGCTGCAATTCGCCTTCTGCCATCGCCAGCGTGGTGCTGGCCAGCAAAAGTGCTGTTGCCGTGAGGATCTTTTTCATTTGTCGTTTCTCCCTTTGGTTTTTTGTTGTCAGTCTTTCTTGCGTGTCAGCAGGAAAAATGCGGTCAGCATCACCACCGTCAGCGCCAGCAGCACTGATGAAATGGCGTTGACTTCGGGCGTGACCGCCCGCCGCATCTGTCCCAGCATATAGGTGGGCAGTGTATCCTGCCCGCCGGATTTTACAAACTCGGTAATCACCACGTCATCCAGACTGATCACGAAGGCCAGCATCGCACCCGCGATAATCCCCGGCAACATCAGCGGCAGGGTCACGCGCCGGAAGGTCAGCCAATGGCTGGCGTAAAGATCGGCGGCGGCGGTTTCCAGCGTCAGGTCCATCCCTTCCAGCCGTGCCCGGATCGGCAGATAGGCGAAGGGGATGCAAAAGGCGGCATGGGCGATGATCAGGTAAATCAAGCCGTTATAGCCGGTCGCGACCTTGATCGAGGCAAAGAAGATCAGCAGTGCCACTGCCGTCACGATCTCCGGCACCATCAGGGGCTGGTTGATCATCACATAGATGAAGGTCTGGCCCTTGAACGCCTTGCGCCGCGTGGTTCCCAGTGCCGCCATCGTCGCGACCGTGGTTGCGATGCCGGAAGCAGAGGCCGCGATGATGAGGGAACGGAACGTCGCCCCCTTCACCGCTTCATTCTGCCAAGCACTGTGATACCAGGTCAGCGAAAACCCTTCCCAAAGGGCGACCGATTGTCCGGCGTTGAAGGAATAGACCACGAGCGTGATGATCGGCAGATAAAGCACGACGAAAACGGCCATGGCGATAAAGCGGAATCCCGGCAGGCGGGCGACCTCAAACGATGGGTTAGCCATGTGGATTCCCCTCCCTGGTGGAGGCTTTGACATAGACCAGAAGTGCGGCCATCACGACAATCAGCAAGGTCATTGACAGCGCCGCCCCGAGCGGCCAGTTGCGCGCTTGGCCGAATTGCAATTCGATGAAGTTGCCGATCATCATGTTCTTGCCGCCGCCCAGTACGCGCGGCGTGACATAGGCCCCAAGCGAAGGCACAAACACAAGGATGGAGCCTGCGATAATTCCCGGCTTCACAATCGGCAGGATCACCCGGCGCAACACCTGTATGCGGCTGGCGTAAAGGTCGTATCCCGCCTCCAGCAACCGCATGTCGAACCGGTCAATCGCGGCGTAAAGCGGCAGCACCATCAGCGGCAGGTAAACATAGGCCATCCCGATCAGCACCGCCGTATCGGTGTAGATGATATGAAGCGGCGTCGAAATCACCCCGATCCAGATCAGAACCGTGTTCAGCAAGCCTTCGTTGCGGATCACCTCATTGATCGCGATGGTGCGGATCAGAAGGTTGGTCCAGAATGGAATCGTGATCAAAAACAGCCAGAGCGCGCGTTGCGTCGGTGGCCGTGTCGCGATGAACCATGCGGTCGGGAACCCGACGGCAAAGGTGATTGCCGTGGTCAGCAGTGACAGTTTGACCGACCGCCAGAAGATCGACAGATGCGCGTCGGCCAGATGCCAGGTGCCGTCGAAGATATCCTTGGAAAACAGGATGCCGACCCAACCGCTCAGATCAAAATTCCAGACCACATTGCCATATTGGCCCGGCGTCAGGAAGGAATAGGTTACCACGATCAGCAGCGGCCCGGACGCAGCGAACAGCAAAACGATCAGCGCCGGGGTGGACAGC
The DNA here is from genome assembly GCF_030452865.1 of Pseudorhodobacter sp. Taxonomy (GTDB): domain Bacteria; phylum Pseudomonadota; class Alphaproteobacteria; order Rhodobacterales; family Rhodobacteraceae; genus Pseudorhodobacter. The sequence continues at coordinate 1,857 of NZ_JAKDLJ010000295.1, read as the reverse complement.
AACCACGCGCTGCGGGTGCGGGCGCTTTCGGCTTTTTCTTCGGCGTTGGATGCCATGCTCTCAATCCCCCAACAGTTGCAGGGCGCTGTCCGGGAAGGTGACGCCGACGTTGGTGCCTTTGGCCAGATCACCGCTGCCGGAGGCAGGGCTTTGCATCCGCGCGACAAGCGTGCTGCCATCCTTCATCACCAGATGCAGATGCGTGTCGGTGCCGAAATACACCGTCGCACCAACAGTTGCAGGCAAAGCGCCGGGGTCATTTGCCGCCACCACACGCACCTGTTCGGGGCGGATGGCAAGGGAGACAGGGCCAGGAGGCGCCTTGATCGCGATCTTGCTGCCGATATCGAGTTGCACCGCTTCGCCATCGCTTTTCCCGGTCAGGAAATTCGTCTCGCCGATGAAGCTCGCGACAAAGCGGTTGGCGGGGCGGGTGTAAATCTCTCGCGGGGCACCGACCTGCTGGATATGGCCCGCACTCATCACCGCGATGCGGTCTGACATGGTAAGGGCTTCTTCTTGGTCATGGGTGACGAAAACGAAGGTGATCCCGGTTTCCATTTGCAACCGTTTCAACTCGATCTGCATTTCCTTGCGCAGCTTCAGGTCCAGCGCCGACAAGGGCTCATCGAGCAAAAGCACTTTCGGGGCAGGGGCTAGCGCGCGGGCAAGGGCGACCCGCTGCTGCTGCCCGCCTGAAAGCTGGCTGGTCTTGCGGTCGGCCATCGGTTCCAACTTTACCAGCGCCAGCATCCGCGCCACGGTTTTCTTGATCTCAGCCTTGGGGCGGCCCTGCATTTCCAAGCCAAAAGCGATGTTTTGCGCCACGGTCAGATGCGGAAAGAGGGCGTAGCTTTGGAAAACCGTATTCACCGGGCGCTTGTTCGGCGGCAGTTGGGTGATATCGGCCCCGTCGAGGAGAATTTGCCCGGAGGTGGGCGTCTCAAAGCCCGCAATCAGCCGCAGCAGCGTGGTCTTGCCGCAACCTGACGGGCCAAGGAGGGTAAAGAACTCCCCCTTTTTGATTTTGACGGACACATCATCCAGTGCCTTGACGGCTGTTGCACCCTGACCAAACGCTTTGACGGCATTGCGGGCCTCAACGGCAATCGGGCTTTCGGACATGCTTTTCCCCTCATTTGGCATCGCCTACCCTATGCCGGCGCGCGCGCCTGGCGCAAGGCTGTTTACGAAATCCCCGCCCAGAGAGATGGGTGGCGTTGCCCCCAGGGGGCTGCGCGTTCCAGATCAGCGCAAAGCGCGATCAGGTCATCATCAGCCCCGAAACGTGCCGCCAGATGCACCCCGATCGGCAAACCGCTGGCCGATTGGCCAAGAGGCACTGACGCCGCGGGTTGGCCGGAAGCGTTGAACACAGCCGTATAGGGCGAATAGGCGAAAACACCGCCGGGTCCGATGCGGAAATTCACGTAATCCTCGGTTGTATGGCTGAAGCGCCCGACCTTTGCCGGCAGTTCGGCCAAAGTCGCGGACAGCAGGATATCGGGTGCTGTCACCCCATCAAACACCGCCGCCATTTCGCGGCCGAAGGCGTGAATTTCGTTGACCGCTTCAAGGTAGCGGGTGGGGGAAAGCGTTGCCGCATGGGCCACCGCGCCGCGCCCGACGCCTTCGACCAGATCATTCGAAAGGTCGCGGTTTTTCAGGGATTTGTGGATGGAAAGGGCGGTGCCAATCGCGACAATATCGGTCCATGCCCGCATCATGCCAAGGATATTGGCACGCGGCAGGCCGGGGCTGACGTGATGGCCCATGCTTTCCAGCAGTTTTGCCGCATCCCGCGCGGCGGCGGCACATTCGGGGTCAATCGCCTCACCCGTGAAAGTTGTATCACAC